>JADFUQ010000230.1 GCA_015222065.1 Bacteroidota bacterium | reverse complement strand
CCTTGTTCGATATTTACCCTGTGAAATAGCAAGCTAAATCTCCGATTTATTTCACAGGGTGAAATTAAGTCTTTTTGTTTTTCTTTCTTGAAAATATCAACAGGTTAAAGATAATAACTTTGAAGATTGTGCCCACTCCGAAAAGTGTTTTTTCATTTTTTCGATTTCCCATTTGACCTCATTACAGCATTCTGCCAGTTAATTGACTCTTCATGAATCGCTGTATAAATCTTCATGATAAAGTTCTGGCTAAGTCCTTTTGCCGCACCTGTCTTTATACGATCATCCACAATCTCTGACCACCTTTTAGTTTGGAGAATTGTCACATTTTTCGATTTCTTAAATCTGCCAATCTGTTCAGATATTTCCATCCGGTTCTGCAATATATCAATCAGGGACTTGTCAAACCCGTCAATTTCAACTCTTAATGATTCAAGAATATCATTCAATCCGTTACCATTTATTTCCGGTTTCCTGATTACAAGTGAATTAATAAGCTCACCCAAAGCTTCCGGAGTTATTTGTTGATTGCTATCGCTTAACGCCTTATCCGGATCGATATGAGATTCAATAAACAAACCGTCAAAATCCAGATCCATTGCTTTCTGGGACACATCCTGCAAAAGGTCACGTCTTCCACAAATATGACTCGGATCGTTAATAAGAGGAAGCTCAGGTATTCTTCTTTTAAGTTCAATAGGAATTTCCCAGTGTGGAGTATTTCTGAATTTTGTTTCCTGAAAGGTTGAAAATCCACGATGTATAGCAATTATCTTTTTTATTCCTGCTTTATTAATTCGTTCAATAGCTCCAATCCATAGACCAATATCAGGATTGATCGGATTTTTAATAAAAACCGGAATATTTGAACCCCTAATAGCATCTGCAATTTCCTGCACAGCAAATGGATTTGCAGTTGTTCTGGCTCCAATCCATAAAATATCAATTCCCGCATCCAAAGCCATTTTAACATGGAGAATATTTGCCACTTCTGTTGTCGTAAGCATTCCTGTTTCTTCTTTTACTCTTCTGAGCCATGGAAGAGCTACTGTTCCCCTTCCTTCAAAAGAATCAGGTCGTGTTCTGGGTTTCCAGATACCTGCCCGGTAAACCTGAACTCCATGCCTGGCAAGTTCTACTGCCGTTTCAATAACCTGTTTTTCACTCTCTGCGCTGCACGGTCCTGAAACCAGAAAAGGTCTCTCTTTCTTAGTATCCATACAGTCTAATTTCTCAAGTTTCAATTTTATTTCCATCATATTATTTCTTTGTAACTATTCAGTGTTTAAGATTCAAAATGTCTAAAATGCCCAAAATGTTACGAGTTACGGGTTACGAGTTACGAGTTCACGCCTTTTCGCCCCTTACTCTTCTCTCTTCACTTTTGCTTTTTGCCTTTTCTTCTCCTTACTCACCTTACTTAACTTTAATTTACTTTAACTACTAATTATTCAGGATCCTTTTTATTCTATTAATTGATTCTTTGAATTTGTGAACCGGTGTACATAACGAAACTCTAACATACCCTTCGCCATTAACACCAAAAATACTCCCCGGAGTGATATAGACGTTTGCACTTTTCAGTATCCTGTCTGTGAATTTATAATCATCACTTGTACTTTTTAGCCTTGCCCATACAAACATTCCTGACTGATCCCTGCTATATTCGGTCTCCAGCAAATCCAGCAATTGCCAGGCCACTTCCCTTCTTTTTATATACTCTGAATTAAGCTTATCAAACCACTTCCCATTATTGGATAAAGCCTGTTGAGCAGCATGTTGCAGTGGCAGAAACATCCCCGATTGAATATTACTTGTTACTTTTAGCACATTTCTGATAAGATCATCACTACCTGCCAGCATTCCAATCCTCCAACCGGCCATATTATGCGATTTGCTCAGAGAATTCAACTCACATGCCACTTCTTTTCCTCCATCAGTTTCCAATATACTCATGGGGGTTTTGTTTAAAATAAAACTATAGGGGTTATCATGACAGATAAGGATTTTATGCTTATGTCCAAAATTGACAAGCTTCCTGAAAAGATCCTTTGTTGGGGTTGCACCGGTGGGCATATGCGGATAATTCACCCACATAATTTTTACTTTTCTTAAATCACGGTTTCCCAACTCATTTAAATCCGGATACCATCCATTTTCTTTCCTCAGATCATATGTTGTTACTTTCCCGCCCAACAAAGCAGACACCGACCGGTATGTTGGATAACCCGGATCGGGAACAAGCACTTTGTCACCGGGTTCAAGGTATGCCATAGTTAAATAGAATATTCCCTCTTTCGAACCCATAAGAGGGAGTATCTCCTTATCACTATCAAGTTGAACTCCGAAAAATTTTAAATACCAGGCAGATAGCGACTTTCGAAGTTCAGAAACTCCTTTATAACTCTGATAGCCATGGTTAACAAGGGATGAACTGCTATCAATTAGTTTTCGGATAGTTTCGGGGGAAGGGGAAAGATCAGGATTTCCTATACCCAGGTTGATAATATTCAATCCCAATTTGTTCATCTCTTCAATCTCTTTCAACTTACCAGAGAAATAGTACTCATTGACACTCTTTGTTCTTGAGGCAACAGGTATCATCATAGTATTTTCCTCCCTTTTTTAAATTCTCCAAGAATCCCGATTTTATCTGAAAACGGTTTAATAGCTTCAATTGCCTTTTTATACATATCATAGTTATTAAATTCAAGATCAATATAAAATTGGTATTCCCACTCTTTTCCAACAATAGGTAAAGATTGAATTTTACTCAGGTTCATATTATAAAATGAAAGTATCATTAGGATTTTTGATAAGCTGCCGATTTCATGTCCCAAAGTAAAATAGATACTGGCTATATTTTTTTCAGACAGGGGGACCCCGTTTTCCTTATCTGATAACAGCAGGAACCGTGTGTAATTCAACTTATTAGTCTCAATACCGGAAGCCAATATCTCAAGTTTATACTTTTCCGCAGCCAGACTACTTGCAATAGCACCTACACCTTTAAGTTTCTTTTCGCTGATTTTCTTTGCACTTAAAGCAGTGTCTAAACTATCGTATAACCTGATATCAGGATATTGTTTAAAAAAATCCTGGCATTGCAAAATAGCCATAGGGTGAGAATATACCTCTCTGATATCATGAATATTCTGTCCGGGAAGTACTACCAGATTATGCCTGATTCTTAAAAAAATCTCTCCGATAATTTTTTTCCCTGAATCTCTGACCAGTGCATAGTTAGGCAAAATACTTCCAGCGAGTGAATTTTCAATTGCCATAATTCCATAATCCACCTGTTGCTGTTTCAATGATTTGAACAACTCCTTAAAAGTTGTACGTGGTATGATCTCTATGGATTGTCCTTCAAAAAAATAATGTGCGGCAATATCATGATAGGCGCCGTAACCACCCTGTATGGCAATTCGTTTTATTTTCATTCCTGTTCCTTTTTTATGATTAAAAAAAATCCCGGAATACCGGGACTTATCAATAAATTAACATTATTTATTCTCCCGGTTATATTAACCTACCATAAAAATTCCAGTAATAATAAAAGCTATATGTTATATATTTTCTCATGATCAATGTTAATCAGATACCAAAAAAAAAGCCCCCGCGGGGACTTTCACAATATTTTGAAACACATATATCCCCTTGCTTCAGATCAAATAACTGAAGAAATAAAAATAGATATATGAAAAATAGTTACGCATGTTTTATCAAATAACGAGGCAAATGTAACTCTTTTATTAAAACTTCAAAACTTTTTTCTTTATTTCCTGCTACTATATATAATCTTTGTAACTAATCAGTCGGCAGTCCACAGTCGTCAGTTGGCGATCGACAAAAATGCAAAGTATAATGAGATTAGCCTCAATCTTTAGTCACTTTTAACTTTAGCCCCTTAGGCATTTCTTTAAATAGTCGCATTTTGTTTAAATAAGAGATGTTCATTATATCTAACGTAGCCTAATTGGTTGGTTGATAATTTAGTTTTTCCAATCTTAAAATCAGAAATGTTTTGATGGTGATGTCCGAAAATCCAATAATCCGGCCCATCAGTCTCTATTAAATCAAATAATTCAACGGCAAAGGCTTCATTTAGTGTATCACCTTTGTATTTTTCAGGATAATTTAAAAAAGTTGGTACGTGGTGCGAAACGACTATTGTCTTTTCCTCACCGTTTTGTTTTAGTTCCTTTTCAATAAATTGGATACAATCCTGGTGTAATTGGTTATAATGAACAGGTGTGAAAAGTTCCTTGTTATATTTTATTACATGAAAATCGGACAGGCTTTGTTGAACAGCCCATTGGTTTACAAGATTTATCTTTGACCAAAGAGTAGAAAATATAAGTTTTACATCATCGTACTTTACCGATATATTATTAACCAAATAAACATTGCTTCTGATTTTCTCATGAATGGTGCCATTTTTTTGATTGATATCGTAATAATAAAATTCATGGTTTCCCGGTATCCAATAAGTGTATTTAAAATTATTGGAAATGTAATCGAAAAAATCCTTATGGTTGTTCATTACAACAAAAGGGACAATATCGCCTGCCAACAATAATATCTCACCTTTAATCTGTAAAGGATTTGATTTCAGGAACTTTTCATTTTCAGGAAATTCCAAATGCAGGTCGGAACAATATTGGATTTTCATTTTAAACTCCCAATTCTTTTAAATATTTACTCATTATTGAGCTCAGTCCGAAAAGTATTTTTTTGCCACCCCGGTACAGTCATTCCCTGTTAAACCCTGCGCAGCAGGAGCAACGAAGTTGCTGTTTCACAGGGTAAACCTCCTTACGGGGCAGGTAAACGTTTGTCAATGTATAAACATACATATATTTTAACTATGTCCACTTGTTTTAACAACATATATATCATAAAATTAGAAGTCAAATCGTCTGGCTGTATTTAAAAAGATCCCAGATAAAATCAGAAATAGGTTATGTTGTGTTAATCATTTTAGATTTAGATTTTTACAAGTTACAAATAATTTGGCGAATAAAGGAAAAACTGTCTGAATTATTGGTAATACTCACCGGGTAACTCCGAGTCATCCGGTGAGTGAAAATTTTTTCATCCTGATTATTTTGAACTTAAATTTATTTGAATTGCAATTGTAAATTATAGTTTCCTGTCCTTCATATTTCCAAAAGGAATGGTAATTCCCAGCCAGGGGATTGCTATGAAATCATCCATTTCACTAATGATCGGGATCAGCAGACCATAATCCAGTCCGGCATCTTTAATAATCTGTCTGCCTCCAAGTGAAAGAATTACCGTAGTTGTTTCCCCGGTTTGGATGAAGTAGTTCTCGGTTAGAAAATATCCCCGTGCCCCTGTACGAAACATTGCGTTAAGATTGATCATGGGAGATTTTGCCCATTCACCTCCTGCATAGCCATAACCCAAGCCAACAGTTATATTATTATCCTTTGATCCAAAAGTTGATATACCATAGAGTATTCCAAATCCGGTATTTTCTTCTCCCACTACGGTACCAACCAATGCCCCTGCACCCAGGCTTACCATATCTTTGGAGACCGGAATGGAAAACTTTGGTGTAAACCAAACCGGAGTGGGAGCACCGGCAAAAAGGAAAAGCGGAACCAAGCCACCTCCAATTGAAAAAGCGTCTGTAATCCCCACTGCAAAGGAGTTAACCAACACCCACACATTTTGGTAATAACCCTCGCCTTTTTTCAGGCCGTAGCCATTTGGTGAAAAGAAATAACGCGTTGCCTGAGGGTTGTCAAACCAATATTTATCACCCTTTACTTTTTTCATATCGAGGGGATGCATTTTCTTAATATCGGTTTTCAAAATATTTATCTCTCCTAATTTGTCTGAATTGAATAGAATTTTCACCGAATCCTGGGCCAGGATTTGTCCCATATAGGTATTTCCATCGTTGGTTTCGATGTGATAGGTCAATGAATCAGGTTTATCTTGAGCGGCACAGTATGATATTGTCAGGAATAGTGCAATGATCATACTTAGTTTGCAGCATTTGGTTTTTGTTTTCATAAGGATAAGATTTTATTTTTTTTTGATCCATATTTAAATGTTGTGCTTTTATTTTGTTTCATTTCTAGTTTTAATTATGTTGGGTAACGTATAAGTGTTTTATCCTTCGTTCTTGCAAAACAACAAACAGGTTATAAATAAATAAATGTAAGTTACATAAAAAAATCGTGATATGTTTTATTTCCATGATATGCAGTTAATACATAAAAAGAAACGTTACACACTTAATTGGTAGTTGAAGCTATCACTATGTTCTTTATATATAATTAACATCTCTTTTGAGAAAATGGGCTATGCCCAGGTAAGAATTTCTTATTTTTTTTATCTTAGCTCGTGAAAAAATAAATACTAATAGTAATTTAATAATTGTAATCCCATCAGTGTTATTTGTAAAATACTTATTTTTATTTAATGAAAAGAGGCGATTAATTCTGTGCTTAACATAACGCCAGATAGAATAGCTTTTTATATATAGATTTGCTAACTGCCGGTAGAACTCTTTAGGGTCAAGTTTAGTTGGAAGAATTGAATGAGCAAAATCAAAAAAATCAAAGTTTGTTATCTCAAACATATTAAATGTTTCTTCGTATAATTCAGTTCCGGGAAGAGGTGTTAATACAGGAAATGCCGGTCTAAAAAGATTATTCTCATTTACATACTTATATAATTGATCGAAATCTTCTATAGTATATTCTGGCCTGACTATAAAATGGGCAAGAATATGAATATCAAGTTTTTTCAAAATTAGAATAGCTTGATTATTTGTTGAAATAGAGGTTTTTTTATTATAGTCATTTAAATCTTTATCCTGAAAAGATTCCAAACCGATAGTAATAAATTGTAAGCCGGCACTCCTTAAATCCTCAAATAGATCCTGGTGTTTAACAATTGTATCTGCCCTGGCATACATCTGCAATTTCTTCTTTATGTTATTCTTTTTAATCAATTCGCTCAATTTCCACATCCTGCCAACGTTACCAAAAGTGTTATCATCCGAAAAATAAACAACATCTGTCTCCATAGGTAAACTTTTTAGTTCAAGTATTATTGATTCCGGAGTCCTTGTAACATATTTTCCATTCATTAGCTTCCAGCAAGCACAAAAATTACATCGGAAGGGACATCCTCTACTGGTCATTAGGAGTGTTAATTGATTTCTAATAGAATCGTGGTAATTATTCTGATACTTTAAAGTCAAGCTACGATCAGGTAGTGGTAAAATATCGAGATCAGGCTTTGATATTTCTTTTTTTGTAAAAAAGACTTTGTCTTTATCAATTATGCCAATAGAAGGAATGTTCCTCATTTGCTCAGGGTCACCTAAGGCATTAACATATTGGGGAAAAGTAGAATCAGCATACCCAAGGAATATTGCATCAACATAAGGAAGAACAAAATCATTTGGTAAAAAAGTAGCATGGTGTCCTCCAACAACCGTTCTTATTGACTTATCAAATTGCTTAATCTCTTTTAGAATTTGTTTCGTGATATTGAAATCGCAGGTATAAGCAGTTATACCAATTAGGTTAGGCCTGAAATTTAACAATTCTTTGTTAAGGTTCTGATCGATTCGCATATCCAAAATCCTAACGTTATATCCTTTCACTGAGGCAGCTAGATATTCTAACCCTAATGGTTCATATAAAGAAGCTGTTATCAAGTTGGGATTTAGAGGCGGCTTAATTAATAATATTTTCATATATTATTTTTTAAATATCTTGTGCCTCTTTCTCAATTTTTTTTAACCTCATGCTCACGTGGAGTTAATCCCTACATAATATAAAGAGAAAGTTTAGGCATCATAAGTCCTTTTTTAGCTTATCATTTATGTTATTTTGCCTTGCAGGTAACGTTTGTGAATATGTTAACTCACAAATATATTTCGTCCTTACGGATACAATATCTGAAAATTCCAATCGTCACCTCATCACCTCATCATAATCCTTCAACTTTTACTCTTCTTTCTTCATTTTTGCCTTTTGCCTTTTTCACCTCTTCTCATCTTCACCTCATTACCTCATCTCCTCTTCTCCTCTTCCCCACCTTTACTCCAGGGGTCCGATAAGTTCAATGATAGTGCCATCCGGACCGCTGATCAGTACGAAGTGCCTGGTGGCACCCAAAGGGACAGGTGTATCTCCCAGAAGTTCGATATGATGTTTCTTTATCCGTTCCAGGAAAGGTTCCAGGCTGGTCACGTTGATGGTGACATACTGTATGCCTGTATCATCCTGGATATATTTTGAGAAGGGATGAGCGGCATCCTTTTCGAAACTCATCAATTTCCATTGGGTTGCCCCGGGGGAGTCTTCAAGTTTCAGCACATCCACATGGAAAGGAACCCCTCCGGTAAGACCTGATTTTTTACCAAATTCCTCGTTAATGTCAAATTCTCCCACCTTGCGCATACCAATAACATTGGTGTAAAAGTCAAGTGATTTTTCGATATCACTCACAACAACGCCAATCTCGATAGTGGTGCTGGAAAACTCACTCTGTGCCGTGACCTGATAACTACTGATCAGGAACAATAAAATGAGAAAGTTAAAAGTAATCTGTTTCATGGTTTTTGTGATTATTGATAATACAATTCAGCTTTTACACTGGCATAAGTAATTTATTGATGCATATCAAAGGTACTTTAAATCATTTATTTGGCAAAAAAAGTCTGGTAACCTGGAGTAATTCACTGGATGACTCGGAGTGATCCGGTGAATAAGATAAAACCTGCTATCTTTGCCCTGATAATGAAAAAGAAATGACAAAAAGGGAAAGATATCGGAAAGTCATTAATTACTTCAGGGAGCATATGCCTGTTGCAGAAACTGAACTTGTCTATTCCGATCCTTTTCAATTGCTGGTAGCTGTTATTTTATCAGCCCAGTGTACCGACAAAAGAGTGAATATTGTTACTCCTCCCCTTCTTGCAAAATACCCCACCGCTGAAACTATGGCTAAAGCATCACCCGTAGAAATCTTTGAATACATAAAAAGCTGTTCGTACCCTAACAATAAAGCCAAACATTTGTATAGTATGGCAAAAATGCTAACGGATGATTTTAACGGTGTGGTTCCGCAGAATATTGATGAACTCAGGAAATTGCCGGGAGTAGGAAGAAAAACAGCCAATGTTATTGCAGCAGTAGTTTTTAAAAAACCGGTTATGCCTGTTGATACTCATGTCTTCAGGGTATCGGCAAGGACCGGGCTTTCGACGAATGCCAAAACACCTCTGGAAACAGAAAAACAACTCGTGCATTATATCCCTGAGCACCTTATTCCCCTGGCACATCACTGGCTTTTACTGTATGGTCGTTATATTTGTACTGCCCGGTCGCCTAAATGCCAGGAATGTGGTATCCGTGAATATTGTAAGTATTATAAGAAGGCAGAAGGGAAGAAAGAAGAGAAGAAAGTAAGAAGTATGGAGTAAGGAGTAGGGAGACAAAAGTGAAGAGAGAAGAGGAACGAAGAGAGGGGGCGAGGGAGTGACTGAGAGATGAAGAGAAGAGATGAGTGAAGAAGTAGGAAGTAAATAGTAAGTAGTCGCCCAATAAAACGACTTTTATCTATACGTAAAAATAACTAAAAAGGCAAAAATACAACCTATTTATTTAGTGCATATTGTATGTTTAGTTGTATGATAGTAAATAGTAAGAAGAAGTAAGTGAACTCGTAACTCGTACCCCGGAACTCGTAACATTTTGGATATTTTAGCACTTTAAACTTAAGGCACTGAGTAGTTACAAAAATAGAATCATTAACAATTTCTTTAGTAATGGAAAAAATTTACCTTGATTATAATGCAACTACACCGCTTCATAAAGAGGTAATTGAAACAATGCAACCATTTATCAGTGAACATTTTGGAAATCCCGGCAGTGCTCACTGGTATGGTATGCAGGCAAAAATGGCAGTTGGGAAAGCAAGAGAGCAGGTGGCAGCCCTTATTGAATGTGATCCTGATGAAATTATATTTACCAGCGGGGGGACCGAATCCAACAATTTTGCCATCCAGGGAATTGCCTTTGCAAATCAATCAAAAGGAAATCATATTATTACTTCAGCTGTTGAGCACCCTGCTGTGATAGAGGTTTGCAAATATCTTGAGAAAAAAGGATTCAGGATTACATATGTTCCTGTGGATAAAAATGGGTTAATCAGATTAAAAGAGGTTGTTTCGGCAATAACCCCACAGACCATTTTAATCACCGTAATGCATGCAAACAATGAAGTGGGAACTATCCAGCCTGTTGAAGAGATCTCAAAAATAGCCAAAAAGAATAAGATCCCTTTTCATACTGATGCAGCCCAGTCATTGGGAAAGATTCCGGTATCGGTAAAAACAACAGGGGTTGATCTTTTGTCCATTGCAGGACATAAACTATATGCACCAAAAGGTGTCGGCGCATTATATGTTAAACATGGAATAAAGCTGGAAAAGATCATACATGGAGCTGACCATGAAAGAAACATGCGCCCGGGAACTGAAAATGTTATTGAGATCGTTGGCTTGGGCAAAGCTTGTGAAATCGCGGGAAGAAACCTGGAAAAGAACCATTCACATATGAAAAATATGAGAGATATCCTGGCAAATAAATTAACCAAAGGACTAAAAAATGCCCGGATAAACGGAGATCTCAAAAACTGCCTGCCCAACACTCTTAGCATAGGATTTCGCAATACAGAAGCTAATATCCTGATATCTGAGCTTGAACATGTAGCAGCATCAGCAGGAGCAGCCTGTCACACAGATAATATTGAAATTAGTCATGTACTAACCGCGATGAAAGTACCTGACGAATTTGCTATGGGAACCATACGTTTTTCAACCGGCGGGTTTACAACTAAAGAACAGATAGAACAAGCTGCAGATGAGATTATCCGTACGGTAAAAAGCCTTAGCCGGGATCAGGAAACATATGATCAATCATATGAAGAAACCGGTGAAATAAAACTAACACACTTCACACAGGGACTTGGTTGCGCATGTAAACTCCGCCCGCAAGCCCTTGAAGAAGTGCTTAAGGGTTTCAGTGTACCAACCGACCCTGACATTCTTGTCGGAACCAATACATCTGATGACGCCGCTGTTTATAAACTAAACGAGGAGACAGCATTGGTAAAAACAGTTGACTTCTTTACACCTGTGGTAGATGATCCATTCCAATTTGGAGAAATTGCTGCAGCTAATGCTTTAAGCGATATCTATGCTATGGGAGCAGAACCTTTGTTTGCACTTAATATTGTCGGCTTTCCATCAAATCGCCTGCCACTAAGTATTCTGAGGAAAATTCTTGAAGGAGCAAATAAAAAAGCTGCAGAAGCAGGAATATCAATAATTGGAGGTCATACAATTGATGATACCGAACCAAAATACGGAATGGTAGTAACAGGGAAGGTGCATCCTGATAGGATATTAACTAATTCTGGTGCCCAACCCGGCGATCAAATAATTCTTACCAAATCAATTGGCACAGGAATATTATCAACCGCTCTTAAACGAGGACTTCTTGAAAATGATACCAGGAAAAAATTAATTTCACTTATGTCAGACCTGAACAAAACAGCATCAGAAATCATGCAGAACTATCCGGTAAATGCCTGCACTGATGTTTCCGGTTTTGGATTATTGGGTCATCTTCTCGAGATGGCACGAGCCGGCAAAGTTGAAGTTAATTTGTTCTCAGATAAAGTACCTGTAATTAAAAATGTTAAAAAATTTGTGACCGCCAATATCATTCCCGGCGGAACCTTAAATAACCTGGATTATGTTTCTGAATTTGTTGAATGGCCGGATAATTTTTCGGAAAATAATAAAATAATTCTATCCGATGCCCAAACCTCTGGAGGCCTGTTAATATCTGTTCCCCAGGCATATACAAAAAAAATTGTGAACGAATTAATAACCAAAGGAGTACATGATACATGTATTATTGGTGAAGTGATCAAAAAAAAGAAAGGAAAGATTTTTGTTTATTGAAGTTAACTCTTGACTTTTCAATTATGAATGTTTAAGTTAAACATTCTTAATTAAATTCCTCTTACTACTTAATATTGATAAATAATATATGAAAAGATGGATAAAAAAGAAATGAAATTATCTGATAACGAACCACAAAACACTCTATTCTGGAAAGAAGAGGTGTTTTACCAGGTTTTCCAGTCAAACCCTACTCCAATGGCGATCAGCAGGTTTGAGGATGCAAAATATGTCGATGTCAATAAAGCTTTCCTTGACTTCCTTGAGTATAAACCGGAAGCAGTAATTAATCATACATCAAATGAATTGCAACTGTTTCTCGATATAATCCAGAGTGATAAATTTCTCTCAAAGCTGGCAAAACTCAATAAAGTAAGAAATTTTGGAGTAAAGATGAAAACCGGTTCAGGAGCTACAAAGAAGGTACTCTTTACTGCAGAAACTATAAAAATTAAAGATGAAATTTATCTTCTTACCATATATAATGATATTACAGAGAAGAAGATGATCGAAGAAAAATTCCGGGCAACATCCGAACGATACAACCAGATGTTTGATAACATGAAAGATTGTGTTGCAGTTTATGAACCGGTTGATAACGGGAATGACTTTATTTTCATTGAGTTTAACAAAGCTGCCGAAAAAACAGAAAAAATTTCGAAGGATAAGCTTATTGGTAAAAGGCTTCTGGATGTTTTCCCTGCAGCAAAAGAATTTGGAATATTCGATGCTTTGAAAAAAGTTTATAAAAGCGGCATACATGTTGAATTACCTGTTACACTTTATAGAGATGACCGGATAAGTGGTTACAGAAAGAATTTTGTTTATAAACTCCCTTCTAATGATATAGTTTCAATTTACAATGATGTTACTGACCAGAAAAAGTCAGAACAGGAGTTAGAACTAAAGTCTGCTTATCTTGAGCAGATCATTGAAGAAGCACCCGAAGCTATTGCTCTTTGTGAGAAAGACGGAAAAGTAAAAACCATCAATAAAGAATTCACCAAACTGTTTGGTTACAGCAATAAAGAAAGCATAGGAAAACAAATTGATGACCTGATAGCCGCGGAAACACGCAAAAAAGAAGCAGGTGAGATAACCAATATAGTTCAGAAAGGAAAGAAAGCTTCTCTGGAAACCAAAAGGAAACATAAAGAGGGGCATGAAATTGATGTATCTCTTCTTGCAACACCCATCATGTTTGATAATAAACAAGTTGGTTTATACGGAATTTATCGTGATATATCTGATAGAAAAAAAGCTGAAGCCACTGAGAAACTGGCACAAAATATTTCAAATGCCGTATTAACAACTGACACTCTACAGGAATTATTTATTATTATCAGGAATGAAATAGGTGCAAGGATCGATACAAAGAATTTCTACATAGCTCTTTATAATGAAGAAAAGGATATTCTTTCATTGCCATTTTTTGAAGATGAAAAGGACAGTTTTGATGATATACCTGCCGAAAAAACCCTCACAGCTTTTCTTATTAAAAACAAAAAACCGTTGTTGCTCAAGCAAAAAGAAATACTAAAGCTTTATAAGGAAGGAAAAATTGATATAGTAGGAACCCCCTCAAAAGTATGGCTTGGTGTTCCGCTAAAAATTGAAAATGAAACTATTGGAGCAATATGTCTTCAAAGCTACCAGAGCGAAGAGACTTACTCCAAGGAAGAGATGGTAATACTTGAATTTATTGCTAATCAAATTGCTCTGGCCATAAACAAATTGAGAACCGAAGAAGACCT
The DNA here is from genome assembly GCA_015222065.1 of Bacteroidota bacterium. GTDB lineage: Bacteria > Bacteroidota > Bacteroidia > Bacteroidales > VadinHA17 > JADFUQ01. The sequence goes on along the minus strand of JADFUQ010000230.1, from coordinate 11,979 downwards.
GAAGAAAGCCAGGCAGGTAGCTGAAGAAGCGGCTCAGGCAAAACACCATTTCCTTTCAATAATGACTCATGAGATCCGGACTCCTTTGAATGCTATACTGGGGATGACCTATCTCCTACTCCAGGAAGATCCTAAGAAAGAGCAGCTTGATTTTTTAAATTCCCTGAAATTTTCAGGAGATAATCTAATGACACTGATCAACGATATTCTTGACTTCAATAAAATTGAAAACGGTAAAATATTCTTTGAAGAGGCCGATTTCAATCTTAAGGAGCTGATACATGGTATCAGGCAATCTTTCCGCTTCCGTGCCGAAGAAAAAGGGATCAAACTGAAAGTGCTGATAGATTCTGAATTACCCGAAATCGTGGTCGGTGATGCTGCCCGCCTGAACCAGGTGCTTACCAACCTGATTGGAAATGCGATTAAGTTTACTGAAACGGGATCAATCACAATTGATGTAATAGTTAAGAATACCGGAAAGAAAAAGATTGAGTTGGAATTCTCCGTTACCGATACCGGTATTGGAATACCTGAAAACAAACAAAAAATTGTTTTTGAGAGTTTTAAACAGGCAAGTATTGATACAACCAGAAAATTTGGTGGTACCGGTCTGGGACTTGCTATCTGCAAACAGTTGATCAAACTTCAGGGCAGGAAACTGGAAGTTGAAAGTGAGGTTGGTAAAGGATCGAAATTCTTTTTCACACTTGAATTTAAGAAAAGTGAACGTAAACCATGGAAACTGGAATATGCCGGAGATAAAGAATTTGACCAGCTTGCCGGAAAGAAAGTCCTTTTAGCTGAAGATAACGAGATCAATATTATTGTGGCACGAAAAATTCTTACCAGATGGGGAATTGATGTGGAAATTGTAAAAAACGGACTGGAGGCAATCGAAAAAGTAAATAAACATGATTTTGATGTGATTTTAATGGACCTGCATATGCCTGAAATGAATGGTTTTGAGGCAACAAAAATTATACGTAAATCAGATCATGATAAGATCAGGAGTATTCCTATTATCGCCCTGACTGCAAGCGTGATGTCAGATGTGCAAAGCAAAATAGAACAATCCGGTTTAAATGATTATATTTTGAAACCTTTTAATCCCTCGGAATTATATAATAAAATATTTATGCAGGTTAATAAGTAGTTGAGTGGTTGAGAGATGAGAGATGAGAGGTGAGTTGAAGAATAAAGGGAGATTGAGGAAAACCTAACTTATAACGTATAACTTTAAACTCTAATCACTTCATACATTTTATCAATAAGCCACTGATATGAGAAAATACATGGTTTGCAGGACTATTCTCTTTCTTATTTTTTCTCTTCCGGTTACTCAGGCAATCGCCCAGAAAAACATTCCTGAATTAAACCGGGGGATAATTGAATATGTAGAATCAGTTATTGGTAAAAAGGTTGACAGAGGAGAATGCTGGGATCTGGCTTACCAGGCATTGAATAGGTTTAATGCTGAATGGGATGGAAAATTTCAATATGGGAAACTAATTAATCCAAAACGGGAACCTGTGCTTCCCGGAGATATTATCCAGTTTAAAAATGTTAAAATAAAGTACCAGATTACCAATACTACATATACTGAGTTCATGAAACAGCATACCGCTATTGTGTATAAAGTTAAACGAAAAAATGTTTTTACAATAGCTCACCAGAACACTGAATTTTCAGGACGTAAAGTAGGGTTAAGTGATATTAACCTGAATCATGTGGTAAAAGGGAATGTTAAAATTTACCGTCCGATACCGAAAAGCGATAAATAATAATTAACCTAAGTTACTACTCACCTACTCACAATATTCCTTATACAACTTTATTCCTTCCCTGCTTTTAAGACGAACAGCCCAGGTAAAGTCATAACAGGCTTGTTTATTGTTTCCTGTCCTGACATAAGCTTTCCCACGATTTAACCAGGTAGCCGGATTCGTGGGATCAAGATCCAAAGCCATACCATAGTCCATAATAGCGTATTTGTACTTTCCTGACAAAATATAAGCATCAGCACGGTCGATAAAACTTCGTGGATTCTCAGGATGATTCTCAACATTCATTGAAAAACATTTCAGGGCAGAATAATATTTTTCCTGATCAATGTAGATCTTACCACATAAGTGAAGCGCCTCTTCATCAGCAGGAAAATAATCCAGATAACTGGTCAGATCATCAAGTGCCTTATCTCCTGCATCCATCCGGTGATATAATCCGGCTCTTTTGATATAAAGATGAAACATTGAGGGATCAGACCTCAGAGCATTTGAAATGTCTTTCACCGCCATTGTAAAATTTCCCAATATAAAATAAACATCTGCTCTTCTTTTTCGGAAATCCGGATTTTCCGAATCCAGGGAAATTGCTTTTGAAAAATTCACTTCTGCTTCCCGGATCTTACCACGTGCATAATTTATTCTACCTTTTAATGCATAAGCTCCCGCTTTATCAGGATATTTAGAAACATATACTTCAACCAAATCGAGAGCTTCAGGATACTGTGCTGCATTCGTTAAATAATCAATTTCCTGCTCAAGCTTTTCAAAAGAGCTATACCATCTTTTTTTCCAGAGCTCCACCCATTTCCTTGAGTTCTCAATACTTTCAAATGCTTTATTCAGTTTAATTGATTTTTCCGAAACCCTGAACGGAGAACCCAGGTGATCCTCCAGATATTTTATAGCCAAATCTGTATCCCCCATTTTGGCATAAGTCATTGCCAGACCCAGACTACCGGAATATCTCTCAAGCAGTGAGGCTTTATTGAAATCATCTTTGGCTTTCAAATATTCCCCGAGCCAGAAATATGCCTCTCCTCTTTTCAGATAATATTTGTATTTGTTACTCTCTGACTCAATGGCCTTATCAAACTCAGAAACAGCCTGTTTAAATTCTTTCCTCTGCAAATTAGCAAGCCCTGCCACGTAATGATCATTCTCTACCTGAGCATTAACCGGAAAGCATATTAAAATAAAAAAAACGATATTTATTAATTGTCTCATAACTGTCATGCTCTTAATCTAATATAAGCTTTCAACCTTCTTTCCTTTTTCCTTCAGACTCTGCCAGGAACGCCTTAGGCGCACTCTGGCAGGTCTTTCTATATGTCTTGCTTCTGTTTCTTGCGCCGGATGTACTTCACTCACAACTCATCTCTAACCGCTCACCTTCTCTTCTTCTCATCTTTTCTTCTTCTCATCTTCTCTTCTTCTCACCTTCTCACCTTCTCATCTTCTCTTCTTCTCTTCTTCTCATCTCTCACCTCTCACCTCTTCCTCCTTACCTACTACCTACTTCTTCCCTTCCCCCGGCAACCTGGCATCTTTTTCTGTTATTACATGAATAAACCCTGAATAATGTCTTGTTTCAACTCCGGTAATCCTGTTCTCATAAACATCACAATGATAATAGTAAATACCTGGTGTAACATATTTTCCATTATACCTTCCATCCCAATTTATATACGGATCAGAAGTCTCATAAACCAGGCTTCCGGAACGACTGTAAATTTTCATATCAACCCTAATAACAAAATCAGTGGTCCTTGCACGGAGAATATCATTATAACTATCATTATTGGGTGTAAAAACATTTGGTATCTCATAATAATTACATGTATCAACGCATATTACAGGTGATGAAAGTTCACTTTCATTCCCTGTTGAATCAACAGCTGATATTGCATAACAACCTGCCATGGTGAAGTCAGGATAGTGTCTGAAAACAGTATCTAGTGGCGATTCAACTGTATGAATAAATTCCAGATCTTCCTTGAGAGTTGGCTTGTAAAATATCTTATAATTAGCCACATCATCCGGACATCCCGATCCCGGTACCGGCAAATTCCAGGTCAACTCGTTATAAAGACTGTCACAATTTGAAGATACATTTAAATCAGGCGGACAGGGAGGTTCATTATCAACAGGAATACCACATTTTTCATAAGAGTAATTAATTAATGGATCCAGGATACCGGGACGGTTATAGGTACCAATACTTTTAACGAGGTAACAATAAGTTTTTCCATTTTCAAGTCCATAATCAATAAACAGAGAATCAGAAGTAACCCCTACCGAGTCAAAACTCATACCTGTATCATCCTGACGGTAAATCACATACTCCATGTTAACCCATGGCACATTCTTTATTAAGCGTAACGAGAGTTTTTCGTCAGCCGGTTCAATATCCATTCCGAGAGATGATGCTTCTCCTGATCCGATAAGAAACCGGCTCCCTCCTTCATCGTTATACAACTCAATTTTGTACGAATAGTTGAAACCTGCTGTATTAACAGGTTCATCAACGAATGTAGTATCATCCAGATCAACAGTATTTATTGTTCCTATCAATGAATAATTCTCGCCCCAGATTCCCGGCGACCTGAATATATTGTACTCATATGGTCCATTTGCGGGTATAGTGTCAAGATTCTTTGGTTTAGCCCATGCAATATATATGGATCCATTACTCTCGTCTGTTTCAGTGATACTTACATTAGTGATCAGGGGAGTTCCCTGGACAAGAACAGAACAATACTCTTCGGATGCAATACTTTCAGTTCCATCGGGGAATAACGCTACAACAATATAACAATATTCGGTACCCTTCATCAATCCTATACCACTGTTGTTATCAAGAAGCATAGTATCCTCCACAGACTCAGTTTCTCCAATAGCCTCATAACCAATATCCGGAGGTAAACCAATCTCGCACGAATCAGGGATAAATCCCGAAACCCCGTTTTTCCTATATACCCTGTAACCGGTAACATTTGTACATATACTTTTATTCCATATCAGACTGATTGAATTACTGGAAGGGTAAGCCGACAAACCCTCGGGAGCAGGGCCAATTACCCTTATCGCCATATTGTCAATATCCACCAGACTTAACTGCCGGTTAGTATCTTCAGACTTAAAAACAACATGGTATACCCGTTCCCTGACATGCTCACAGGTAGTTTGCCACCTGAACCTCGATACACTCAAGCCTGTGCCAGAAGATATATAAAAAAACTCAGCCGGACTTTCTTCAACAATTAGTGGTCCGCCGTTGGCTATTTGAATAATACTGTCACCATCAATATCAGTACTAATAAGATCAAATTCAACAACTGTCCCTGCCTCAACACAATAGTCTGTCAATTCCTGGTTTTCAGGTGGATTATTCGTTGTATTATATACTTCTACCTGGATATCACGTACAATATTCCCAATTTTAATACCTTTTCTCCATTCTTCAATATTCATGGCAATATTGAACTTGCCTGAATCAACCGGTGCATCCCATACATAATCACCGCTTACCGGATCAACGTAAAGTGTATCACTTGCCGGTGGGAAAGTATAACCTTCTATTGGCTCTCCGTTCTCTTGCAGGCATATTGTCCGGCTGTATGAAATGCTATCACCATCTGGATCGTAGGCTGCAGGATTATGAATAAAAACACGGCCTATCGCTGCCTTGTCTATAGGCGGATTTAACAAGACCGGTGTGTTATTATATCCAACCGAAGGATTGATCATCATCGTGGTCTTCAGGCAAAAAATCACAGTTACCGAATTGGGAATATTAAGTACCCCCCAATTTCTGTTTGGGTCCTGAACAATGATCTCATACACTCCGGGGCCCGGAAATGTGTGTTCCTTAATATATTTATTGCGTTTGTAGAAATTAGGAAGCAAAACCTCTTCAACCCTTGGTGCAATTGAAGTAGTATTATCCCCCCAATCCACCATCAGTTCATCACGATCGGCAGCACTAAGTGTAAAAGTAAAAGTGGTAATTGTTAATTCAAAAGTCAGATCAGATATCTGCCTGTAGGTAATCTCTCCTGCCCTGTTGTGAGTTGCAAAACCTTTTACAGAAACAATTAAGACTATAAGTAATATTGCTACTATTCTCCTTAAATCTAACATCTTCTATATTCTATCATAATAACACACCTGAATTTTACACAAACTCTATTGAACGAAGTTAAGCATTTTCTTACTCACCTTACTCACCTCTTCCTACTTCTTTATTTTACATTCAATATTCTACATTCTTCCAAAGTGTTACGAGTTTCGGGTTACGAGTTACGAGTTCACTCACTTCTCACTTCTTCATTCTTCCTCCTTACTCAACTTACTCAACCACTCAACTATTTTTGCCTGGTTGAAACTGAATTTTAACCTTTTCCCTGTCGAAAATAAATCCTTTTTCAAAATTATTATATTTGAATATCAACAAGTTACTCTGATCCCTGAACATATCCAACATAATAATATTCTTTATCTCTACCTCCTCCACATTGCCTGAAATAGGATACCTGTAGTATAACCAAACGGCAATATCATTTATTTTTTTCTCTAAAAAAACCGGTTCTTTCAGCTCTTCTCCATTAACCATAAAATTGAATGATTCCCTGAAATAACGGTTAAAATATTCATCGGCATTCTTAAGTTCATCCTCCTTTCCCAGGTTCAGGTCCACACCATATTTTCTCTCAACAATAGTTTCAAAATCATCAGTAAAAACCTTAAATGACACAAGGAAAATATTTTCCCCTTTGTTATACTCCATGCTTGTTACAGAAACATGGACGGGGTGAAATGCCAGTAAAAAGAATAAAAGCAATTGACCGGTTGTTATCATTCCGTTTTTCTTTTTTTATTGTTACATTTAGTTTACATTTCTCCCGACGTTATCGAATTCCTTATCCCGGTAACTATTTTTATTACAAGTATGTCCAATTTACTGCAAAAATCGGGCAAAGTATCAGGAAAATTTCATCTTTTTATTTTTTTTTCGGAAATTTACTCTAAATCAATACACCATTTATTATGTTAGACCCTGCGATTTATCTGAAAGAAATTCATTACCTGGCAGTGGTAACAGCAACTATTGCCGGATTTTTACTTGGAGCTCTCTGGTATGCAACACCGTTATTCGGTAATGCATGGATGAAAGAACTGGGACTGAAAAAAGAGGATATTTCCGGTCCTTTAGTACCAATGATTGTAACCATCATCCTAACTCTGATCATTGCTTTTTCACTGGAAGTGTTGATTATCGGTTTGGATATTACATCTGTACAGGGTGCTGCCCTTTTAGGATTATTGGTGGGAATTTTCTTCATGGCTACTAACATGTTATCTGATTACCTATATAATGGCTGGTCAAAAAAGCTTTTCCTGATCCAGGCAGGATACCGGGTTGTAATGCTCATTGTTATGGCTGCAATCCTGAATTTGTGGCGGTAAAGAAGGTTTCTTACAGGAAAAGTATTAGTTTTGGTTATACTTCATAATTGAGTCAAAAAAACTCAGACAGGGAAGTTGTTTGCTTAAAAGTATTCTAACTAAAGCAAAAATAGTGAATACTAACCAGGCCGAAGATTTTAATACAGTAATTAATATCTCACATCTTACAAAAAGATTTGGCGACCTGGTTGCTGTTGATAATCTTGATCTCCGGATATTTCAGGGTGAAGTTTTTGGTTTTCTTGGTCCAAATGGCGCCGGAAAAACAACTACAATAAATATGATATGTGGTCTATCCAAACCATCCGGTGGAAAGATAATTTTTCAAAATTATTTAAACCAAAATAATACCAACATCCGGGCACAGATTGGTATCTGTCCACAGGAAAATATATTCTGGACTAAACTCACCTGCCGGGAACAGCTACATTTCATGGGTAGGATGTATGAACTTTCAGCCGGCTTATCTAAAAAAAGAACAACTGAACTTTTAGAGATGATGGGGCTAAAAGAAAAATCAAATGTTCTTGCAAATAAGTTATCGGGCGGGATGAAAAGACGGTTAAATATCTGCATGGCATTAATACATGATCCGGAAATCCTTGTTCTTGATGAACCCGAAGCAGGATTAGATCCTCAGAGCCGTGTTCTGGTTAGAGATTTCATAAAGAGTCTTAAACGTGATAAAACCATCATTCTTACTACTCATAATATGGATGAAGCGGACAGGCTGTCTGACAGAGTTGCAATAATTGACCATGGGAGATTATTAAGTCTGAATACGCCTTCATGGCTCAAGAAGTCAATTGGGAAAGGAGATCTTGTCGAGATCATACTTGAAACAGAGAAATTTCAACGCGCTGATGAAATGGTTAATTCCTTAAAAAAACTTTGTAAACAGGTAAAATTTAGTGAAAAAGTATTAATAATCAAGTCAAAAGGGTTAATCGGACTGATTCCCGGGATTACTGAGATCATCAATAATCATGGAAATAAAGTTAAGGAAATAAGACTAAGGGAAAACACCCTGGAAGATGTATTTATTTACTTTACAGGGAGAAAATTAAGATAATGAAGCTTCTAAGTGTTATAAATAAATGTACCAGGGAGCAGATCCGGAACTTCTGGATCTTAATACTTACCGTATCCATGGCTCCTTTCTTCGTATTTATTTATTATCTGATCATTGAATCCAGCAAGCCTCATTATGATTTGTTAATACTGAATCAGGATAACGGAATCCAAACAATGGGAGCTAGAATAAACTATGGGGATTTGTTGGTTCAGAGTGCTGAAGAGTTTCAAAATGGCACACCAGAAATACCATTGTCAATTACTAAGTCAGACAATAAGCATACAGCACTCAAAAGGCTTAGAACTCAAAAGACAGATGCCCTGGTAATAATTCCCGAAAATTTTTCCGAAGTAATCCATAATCCGGATATGGCTAATGATACCATAAATGCAGAAATTGAATTTATTGGTGATCTTACTAACATTAATTACATGGTCAGTGCAATCTGGGCCAACGAGATCCTTAATCAATATATGCAAGAATTAACACAAGAGAACGAACCAATAAAAATAAAAGAAACAAGCCTTGGTTTCTCAGGCAGTATTAATGATTTTGATCTTGTAGTACCGGGGATACTTATTCTCTCTATTATCATGTTAATGTTTTCAGCTACTGTTGCCATAGTTACTGAAGTGGAACAAAAAACTATAATCAGACTAAAACTGTCTAAAATTACGGCTTTTGAGTTCTTATCAGGTGTAAGTATTGTTCAGATCGTTGTTGGTCTTATTTCTGTTCTGTTAACCGGAATCATTGCACATTTGCTGGGATTTGATTTCAGAGGTTCCTTCGGGAGCTTATTACTAATAGCTGTTTTAACCAGCATTTCAATAATTGCTTTTAGTCTTATTCTGGCTGCTATAACAAAAACAGTGAGTGAGGTATTAATTGTTGGCAATTTTCCCCTGTTCCTGTTTATGTTCTTTACAGGAGCTGCATTTCCTTTTGAGGCAAAGGAGCTTTTCACTATCGCCGGATATTCAGTTACATTACCGGGATTAATGTCCCCAAGTCACGCCATTATTGCACTCAGAAAAATTTTGATTCTTGATATGGGACTGAAAGATGTCGTTCCTGAAATTATTGTAGTAGTCCTGCTGACAATAATTTATTTTCTTATTGGTATTTGGGCTTTCAAAGCACGGCATATGAAAGTTGAATAATGTAAGGAAGAGTTAAGAGTTAAAAGTTAAGAGTAAGAGTTACTAAAATCTAAAATCCACTATTCCATTATTCCACTATTTCTTTTGACACAAGCCGAAATGTAAAAATGTAATGTTTTTACCATAATATGTTGTATCTTTACAATATCTTGTTATATTTGTAGTATGAAATCGAGAAAAATATATAACAGGATTGCTCTTCTGCGTCATGAAAGGGGTATGTCCCGGAAAGAACTGGCAGAAAAAACAGGTGTAAATTTTCAAACCATCGGATACCTTGAACGTGCAGAATACAATCCAAGTCTCGACCTTGCTTTCCGCGTGAGTGAAGTATTCAGGTTTCCTGTAGATTTTATTTTTTCTACTCAGCCACAAATACCAATTAGCGAGGAACTGCATAAAAGTATCCAAACAAAAAAACAATAATGAAAACATCTTATTCAAAAAAAAGAATTAGAACCGGTGTGGTAATCAATTACTTCGGACTGGCAGGTTCTGTGGTTATCTGGGAATTTTGTAGTAATTCTCATTGGAGCAACACAATGATAATAGCCGGGATAGTTTCATTTATACTACTATTATCCAGCTTAATACTTACATACTTCACAACCCGCATTTGGCAATTTAATCATATGCCGGTAAGCAAGCTGGATGAAAGAGAGTTACAAATTACATCACATTCTCTGAGATATGCATACGGCATTTTCACTGTTATTGCCGTGGTCACATTTTATTTGTACTCACTTGCCGAACTTCAGGTAAGTGTGATACTTGCAGGAGGAATGCTATATTTTTCTCACATTCTCCCAGCTTCAATCATAGCCTGGACTGTAAAATAAAAAACTTCTAATGAATTTCAGGCAGATCGCCTGATCGCAGGTTTTCTGCACTGGTTATCTCAATATAGGAAGCACCTGGTCCGGGACCAAAGTTTCCTGCCAGAACAACAACCAGGTCTTTTTCGGTGATCATTCCGTTACCGGTAAGTGCATCCAGGGCGTTATCAATAAAAAATTCACGCGAAGTATCTTCCAGTTCCATATAATGAGCATCCACTCCGTACGAAAGGGCAAGTTCACGCATGGTTTTTTTTGAATAGCACTGGGCAAACACTGTTTTTTTACCTCTGAAACCGGCAAGGTTCCTGATAGTGTTTCCTTTAATGGTATCAGCAATAATTGCACCGGCATTTAGTCTAATTGATGCTTTTACTGCCGACTTGGAAAGATATCCGGAAATTTCGGTGCTTAAAGGAATAGTTGGTGCTTCATAGAATTCCTCCTTATCCTGCTCAGCCTGTATAGCGACCCTGGTCATAGTTTCAACCGACCGGACAGGATATTTTCCATAAGCTGTTTCGCCACTAAGCATTACAGCATCAGTCTGACCGTAAATAGAATTAGCAATATCACTTATCTCAGCCCGTGTAGGTCTGGGATTATGTATCATAGAATGAAGTATTTGGGTTGCAATAATCACCGGTTTTCTTAGGGCAATACATTTCCGGACAATCATATTTTGCACACCTGGTATCTTTTCATAGGGAACTTCAATAGCAAGATCACCTCTTGCTACCATTATTCCATAAACATTTTCCAGTATCTCATCAATATTATCCACCCCATCCTGATTTTCGATCTTGGCAATTATCTTTATCGGACTTTTATGTTTATCAAGTATCTCTTGTATCTCCCTGACATCTTCTTTGCTCCTTACAAACGAATGGGCAATAAAATCCAGATTGTTTTCTACAGCAAAATGTACATACATCCTGTCCTTGTTGCTAAGAGACGGGAGATTCATAGATACCTTCGGGACATTTACACTTTTACGACTTTTAATTATCCCGCTATTGCAGACCTCGCACAATAAAGCATCTTTATTTTTCTCCACTACCTTTAACTCAATATCTCCATCATCAACAAGTACATTACTCCCTTCAGGAACGTCACCCACAAACCCCTCATATGAAACATACAAACACTCATTGTTAGATTCCATTGCAGGATTACCTTTGATCTTAATTCTCTGACCCTGCGTTACCTTCATATCCAACTCAGATGTGTTTGTTCGAACCTCCGGCCCTTTGGTATCGAGCAGAATTGCAATCTTTTCAGATACTTCTCTTACATTATTTATCACCTTAATAGAATCGTCCGGTGACTGATGTGCTGTATTGATCCTTACTACATTCATTCCCGCATCATGCAGTTTCCTAAGCAATTCAACATCGCATTTCTTATCGGAAATAGTCGCAACAATTTTCGTTTTCTTACGAATCATAAGCTATAAATGTTTTTAATAAATTAGAGTCCGTCTATAAAAAAGAAAGTTTAAGTAAATAGTAAAAATCACAAAAAACAAGCACCAAATTGCAAATAAATTACAATATTCAAAAATTCAATTATCAAAACAGTTTCGGTCATTTGGTAATTGATATTTGGATATTATTTGTTTTTTGTAATTTGCTATTTGTTATTTACTATTT
>JADFUQ010000229.1 GCA_015222065.1 Bacteroidota bacterium | reverse complement strand
CAAAAACCAAACAAATTCTTGTATATATGCTGTTTGGATTTTGTTTTTTCAAACATTGGATATTATTTGTTATTTGTTATTTGCTATTTGTTATTTACCAATTGGTTCTTTAATTCAAGATTTGTTTGATTTTATGGACTGATATTAAATAGTCCAGTCTTCAGATTGCCGACTGTCGACTGAAGATTGCCGACTTAAAAATGCAGGCATAATAAGATTAGACATTTTTGGCATTAAAAACTAAAGACACTAAATTGTCACAAAATATGGACTCCAACACACTTTTTAATAATATAAAAAAGAAGAAATCATTCCTGTGCGTGGGACTGGATTCCGATATTGAGAAGATCCCCGCAGCGCTTTATAGGGAGAAAGATTCTGTTTTCAGGTTTAATAAAGAAATTATTGATGCTACAAATGAATATGCAGTGGCATATAAACCAAATATCGCATATTATGAATCAGGTGGTGCTGATGGGTGGATATCTCTTGAAAACACAGTTGATTATATAAAATCCAAATACCCTGACATATTTCTTATTGCTGATGCCAAGCGTGGTGATATTGGTAACACATCAAAAATGTATGCAAAAACATTCTTTGAGTATCTTGATTTTGATGCTATTACAGTGGCCCCTTATATGGGAGAGGATTCTGTGTCACCATTTTTGGAATATCCGGATAAATGGGTGATCCTCCTTGCTCTTACATCAAACAGTGGAGCAAATGATTTTCAATTTACGGTAGACCGGGAGAATAACCGGTTATTTGAAAAAGTATTACACAGATCTTTGGAATGGGGATCGGAAAATAATATGATGTATGTTGTAGGTGCTACCAAAGCAGAAATGTTGAGAGATATACGCAAGATAATTCCTGATCATTTTCTTCTGGTTCCCGGGATAGGAGCCCAGGGTGGAAGTTTAGAAGATGTGGCTGAATATGGAATAAATAATAAATGCGGACTGATAGTTAACTCTTCCCGCGGGATAATATTTGCTGACAGCTCAGATAAATTTGCACAAAGAGCCGGCGAAAAGGCTAAAATTGTTAAAGATAAAATGGCTGCTATTCTACTCCAAAGTCACATTTTGTAAATAAAACTAAAATATGCGAAAGTGAAGCAAGTGAATTGAAAAGAATTTAAAACATTAGGCATTTTAGCCCTTTAAACTTTAGGCACTGAGTAGTTACAATAATACTAACAGGGCATTAATTTATAATTTTTTATATCTTTAAAACTAACTGCTAAACTTTGTAATTCCTTTAGTTGTAATGAAAGAAGAATTCCTTCATTTTATCTGGATGTATGAGTTGTTTAATAAAAATGACCTCCATGCAAAATCAGGTGAGAAGATTGAAATAATGTATCCGGGTCAGCATAATTCGGATGCCGGTCCCGATTTTATTAATGCTAAAGTGAAAATTGACGGAACTTTGTGGGTGGGAAATGTGGAGATACATATTCTTTCATCTGACTGGCAAAAACATGGGCATAATAACGATAAAGCATACGATAATGTAATCTTGCATGTCGTGTTCAAAGATGACCGGATTGTGACCAGAAGTAACGGGGATCCTATCCCGGCTATGGAATTGACGTTCAGGGATAAACTCTATGAAAACTATGAAACATTATTGTTAAGCCGGCAATGGATACCATGCAATGATCACATATTCAGAGTAGATCCTTTTTTCATAAAACAATGGTTGTTTAAATTGTCGGTTGAAAGAATAGAAAGCAAAACAAGTGATATACAACAAATGTTATTACAAAATAAACAAAGCTGGGAAGAATCATTTTACCAGGCACTTGCAGGAAGCTTCGGTTTTAAAAAGAATAGTGAACCATTCAGGTTCCTTGCCAGGTCATTGCCTCTGAAATACCTTGGAAAACATAAAGATAACCTGTTGCAAATTGAAGCAATGCTTTTCGGACAGGCAGGTTTTTTACAAACAGCTTTTCCGGTTGATGAATATCAAAGTAAGTTAAAAAAGGAGTATGAATTCCTTCAGAAAAAATTTTCTCTAAAACCTCTCGGAGAGCATCTTTGGAAATTTATGCGGCTGAGACCTTCTAATTTCCCTACAATCCGGATTGCACAGTTTTCCATGCTTATTCACCATTCATCTTTTCTGTTTTCAAAAATCATTCAGACAAAAGATCCGGGTATAATTAAAGATTTTTTTAGAATTACTGCATCTGAATACTGGGATGTGCATTACCGTTTTGGTAAAAAATCAACAAAAAGAGTAAAAAAGATCGGTGAAACAGGCATTAATAACATTTTGATTAACACGGCGGCTCCTTTTATTTTCTTGTATGGTAAATCTAAAGGAATCACTGCTCTGAGTGAACAGGCAATTGATATTCTTGAAAGTTTACCTCCCGAGGATAATTCAATTATTATAAAGTGGAGGAAGCTGGGTATAAAAGCAGAAAATGCATCTGATTCACAAGCATTGTTACAACTTAAAAATGTATATTGTAATCAGAAAAAATGTTTAAATTGTCAAATCGGAAATCAGTTAATACTTCAAAATTCAAATGAAGAGTGAATTCAAACCGGCTGTTTACGCTTTTGTGCTATTGGTCAGTATTGTTAGTATTGGCATTATAGGGTATATGATAATTGAAGGGTTTTCATTTATCGAGTCCTTCTTTATGACCATAATAACTGTTGCAACGGTTGGATTTCAGGAGGTCCATCCTCTGTCAGATGTTGGTAGAGTTTTTACTGCCTTTTTGATAATTTTTAGTTTTGGTATTTTTGCATATGCTGTTACTACTTTTACACGTTATATTGTTGATGGAATTTTCAGGAATTATTATAAAGATAACAAAGTGAAAAAACGAATCAGGAAATTAAGTAACCATGTAATCATTTGCGGTTACGGAAGAAATGGGAAACAGGCTGCTTTAAATCTTCATGATCATAAAGAGGATTTTGTTATTATTGAAAAAAATGAATCTTTAGTTCAAAAAATTCGTGAAGATGAATCGTTGCTTTATATTGAAGGCGATGCTACAAATGAAGAAATCCTGGAAGCTGCAAAGCTTGAAAGTGCAAGAGCACTGATTGCCACTTTACCCAATGATGCAGAAAATCTGTATATAGTCCTTACTGCCAGACAATTAAATCCAGATTTGCTGATTGTTAGCAGGGCATCAGATGATCACTCTGTAGAGAAATTAAAAATGGCCGGTGCTTCAAATGTCATCATGCCTGATAAAATCGGTGGGCAGCGGATGGCGAAATTGGTTGCTGAACCCGACCTGGTTGAGTTTATTGAGTACCTGATGCTTCAGAGCCATAAAGAAGTGAGTCTTGAGGAAATCTCATGCGAGAACCTTGCTGTCTGTTTTGCAGACAAGTCGATAAAAGAGCTCGATATTCGCAATGTTTCAGGAGCTAATATCAT
>JADFUQ010000228.1 GCA_015222065.1 Bacteroidota bacterium | reverse complement strand
TACCATCCTTAAATTAATTTTCCACAAATCACTTAATTTAATTAATGGAGGTATATCATGACCGAATTAAGAAAACGCTTCACTCAGGACTTACAACTCAGAAATTTTTCTGAAAGAACTGTTGAAGCTTATGTACGTGCTGTTAGACAATTGGCCGAGCATTTCAACAAAACACCGGATACCATCACTGAAGAAGAGCTCAAAGAGTACTTCATCCACAACAGGAATGTACGAAAATGGTCTCGTTCCGCAAGCACTATTTCAATCTGCGGTATTAAATTTTTCTTTATCCATACCCTTGGCAAAGAATGGACTACCTTTAAACTGGTAAGGCCGCCTAAAGAAAAAGCCCTACCCGAAATTCTTAGTATGAAAGAAGTTAAAAGAATCTTCTCCTGTATCAAAATGGACTATCACAGAATCTGCCTCAAAATCATCTACTCTTTAGGATTAAGATTGCAGGAAGGTACACACCTGCAAGTGAGTGATATTGATTCCGACAGAATGTTTGTTCATGTACATAAAGGAAAAGGCGCTAAAGACAGACTCGTTCCCTTACCTAATGCTACGCTTAAATTCCTACGTAAATTTTGGAAAACACATCGCAACCCCAATTTTCTTTTCCCCGCTCCAGGTAGAGGAAAAGGGGCTAAGCTTATGTCAACAAATAATAAACCTGTTCCAAAGTCAAGTATCCAAATCGCTTTTCAAGAGGCTTGTCAAAGAGCTAAGATCAATAAAAAAGTATCCGTCCATCATTTAAGACATTCCTATGCCGTACATCTGTTGGAAGCCGGCGTTGATTTCAGATATGTGCAGGAATTCCTGGGACATGAAGACCCTAAAACTACGCTTATTTACACTAAACTAATTAATATTTCACTTGCCGATCCTATAGCTGCTATTAATAAAGTGATGGATAATATCAAATGACCGTCAATGAGATTATCCGACTATACAGAGGGCAATACGAAAATAAATATGGGACGAATATGCTGCCTTCTCATCAGAGGGCATTGGATGATTTGGCTAAATGCAGAACCGAGGAAATGGGAACAGTACACTGGCATTGCAATGAATGCGCCACGGAACACTTCTCTTTTATGCCTTGCAGAAACAGAAGTTGCCCTAATTGCCAAAACAATAAAAAGATAAAATAGCTCGTAAAGCAGTTGGATCTAAAACTGCCTGTTGAGTACTTTATGGCTACATTCACCATACCTGAATATCTAAGACATACTGCCAGAAGTAATCAAAAAGAGTTCTACGATATTCTTTTTAAAGCTGCGGCACAGGCAATAATGAAACTGGCTAAAGAGAAAAAATACATGGGCGGTAAAATCGGTATTATAGGCATCCTCCACACCTGGTCAAGAAATTTAGCCTTTCACCCTCATGTACACTTCCTCATTCCCGGCGTCGCTATCTCTAACGATAAAAAGAAAATTCTCTTTAGTAAAGAACATTATCTTCTTTATGCCAAAGCGCTCTCGAAAATATTTCGCGCTATTGCTATTAAGCTCTTAAGAAAATCGGATATTGAAAACATTGATTACAACCCGGCTTTTATTAAGGACTGGGTTGTTGATCTCAGGTCTGTGGGAAACGGGCAAAAAGCTATTGAGTATGCTGCAAAATATATTTATAAAACCGCTATCTCAAACACGAATATCATTTCATGTAAAAAGGGTATGTTTACTTTTAAATATGAAGATTATGAAACAAAAAAAACAGTAACACGCTCTCTACCGGTTATGGAATTTATAAGATTGTTCCTGCAGCATGTCCTGCCATATAGGTTTCAAAAAATTCGATACTATGGTATTTTGCATCCTAAAAACAGGTTGATTTTTAATATTATCCGTTTGTTGTTAAGAGCAAAATTTAAGATACCCGACAAATATCTCAATTTTCAAACTGGCATTAAGTGTCCTAACTGCGGAGCTGTTATGGACTTTGTTGAAATATTAGACAGAGCGCCTCCATAAGTTTTGATGTACCTTGAGATGATATATGTAATTTTTTTTGAAATCTTAATTGGTTTAGGGAATCGTACGGCCAATTTATAATATTTTAGAGGATTTAAGTAAAATCGTGAGCAACTATATTTATTCAAAAACAGTATCTTTATATTATTTTACCTCAGGTTTAATAAATAAAGGCAAATTTCTATAATTCTACACTTATAAAAGCAACGAGCAAATACGATAGGTAATGGCCAAGTTCAACCCCGGCTTGTCCCGAAGGGATCCCTTTGTGGCACTCTGACGCTACGCGGTCAGGTGCGAAGCCTTTTCGTTACAGTTCTTATTTCATTCTATAGTCCACAGCCGAAGGATCAATCTTTCTAATAAATTCTAACGCCGATTCTGTATGCTTTTTCTCAATGGATAATTTTATTTCACCAGCTTCCTGACTAGGAATTTCACTGATTGAGCCTAGTTTTGAAATCCTCAAGGTTAATTTGTTTCCCCAAATGCTTTTCTTGAAATAAATTTCTTCGATATCGGCAACTGGTATAGAAATATTCCTTACATTTGATTTAATCATTTCAACGACATTATCCATAGTCTGAAATTCAATTTCTACAGAATCTCCTTCAAGGCGAATAATACCACCAACTTTTGCAAATCCAGCAAATATATTCTCAATGCGGAACGGTAAACTTATTTTTTCCATGTTTCCTCCTCTTTTTGTATAACGTTAATTTAACCTGCTGGAACATACAGCACACTGCATTTCAGTATCTTATAAAACAAATTGCGAACATCGAAAATTCAAATTCGCAAATTGCTGTTCCAGTCAGGTTGAAATTTTTGTTATATGCTTTTTTCCTTTTTTATTCTCAACGTTAAGCTATATGCGCTGTTTAGGATTTCAAGGCACTTTCCTGTTAAGTCGAATAAAAGTTTATTAGGATTAAAAAAAAATCCTACTATCCCAGCATGGTGTATAGAGCGTGTTAATCGCTGCCGAATATTCAATATTGATTTTTCTTTGAGAAACTTTATTCAGATTTCACTAATCGAAAACTAAGACCTGCACCTCTATTTCCTGGTGGTGTGCCTCCTCCTCGACAGGCAGACCTGCATCTCCATGCAGGATCATAGAATCCACCACCACGGTCAACTTTTTTAGTGCCGGTATCTGGCCCTTTTGGGTTCTTTTTATTATTTACATCATATTCTCCATACCAATCATTAGTCCATTCCCAAATATTTCCATGCATATCAAATAAACCAAATTCGTTTGGTGGAAAACTTCCTACAGGTAATGGTTTCTTTCTGTTTTCACTTTTTTCACAGTTTATATAAGGTTCATTGCCATTAAAATTTGCTTGGCCAGATGTCAAACAATCTCCTGTATTAAATGGAGTAGTTGTGTTTGCCCGGGCAGCATATTCCCATTCTGCTTCGGTTGGCAGCCGGCATCCCATCCACTCGGCAAAGGCGTTGGCATCATACCAGGTAACCTGCGTAACTGGCATGTTTCCCCGTTCACGCCCCCAGGGTTTGCTTCTTCCCGTTGCTTCACAAAACATATCGTATTGCTCATAGGTTACGCAATATTTGCTCATTTTAAAAGCACTCAATGTAACCTCATGTTGAATTTCATCATCCGCCCTTCCTTCTTCATCTTTAGGGCTACCCATAATAAATGTTCCTGCGGGTATATCTACAAATTCAATAGTGGGTTTCTTTTTTGATTTTTTTTTGGTTATGGTGTTATTTTCAGCATTTGTTGTAACACGTTTAAATGTTTTTGTAATTTGAATTTCAGGAGTGTTATTATAAATATCCTGT
>JADFUQ010000227.1 GCA_015222065.1 Bacteroidota bacterium | reverse complement strand
TACGCTAAAACCGAATGCCTGTGCCTTACGAACTACCATCCTTCCGATACTTCCAAATCCAACCAATCCAAATTTTTTATTTTTTAATCTGAAAATAGGTGTAGCAATTTTATAATCCCATATACCTTTTTTAACAGCATTATTAAGAAGAACTACCTTTCTTATACAAGTGAGAGCCAAAGTAATTGCATGATCTGAAACTTCATCTAAACAGTATCCTTTAACATTCACAATGCAAATATTATGTTCAGTTGCTGCTTGAATATCAATAGTATCCACTCCAATTCCATATCGAGCGATTACCTTGCATTTTTTTAACGATTTAATTACATTTCTATTTATATTAGCATATTGTACAAGCAAACCATCGGCATCTTTAGTAGCCTCAACGAGTTCATCTTCTGATTTACATTGACAAACGGATAAATCAGCATTTACTTTTTCTAATTCTTTTCGTTCTAAATCAAAATCCTTATACTCAGCGTCGGTAATTACAACTTTAAATTTGTAATCTTTTTTATTTGACATATTATCTCCCTTCTTCTGAATAATATAAATTATAATATTATTACTAGTTGACTAAATGATCAACAATATTTTTACTTGTTTCATAAAGAATGCCTACATCAACCGAAAAAGCCATATACTGAACGCCTAATGAAACCCACGATTTGGCTGTTTTTATATCATCTGCAAAAGTTCCTACAGCAACTTTATTTTTCTTACACTTTAAAACTACTTCTTTCATCTTTTCCTTTACTAAAGGATGGTTAACCTCTCCAGGAACACCTAAAGATTGCGAAAGATCATATGGTCCAATAAAGATAACATCTATACCGTGAACAGATAATATTTCATCAAGGTTTTTAACCCCTTCAACACCTTCTATATGAGCAATAATCATCGTTTCTTTGTTGGCACATTTGAAATATTCAAATTTATTCATGGATGAATAATTTGATGCCCGAACATATCTACACATTCCGCGTTCACCTTGAGGAGAATACTTCACAGATTTTACAGCTTGTATTGCATCTGACTTTTTATTGATCTGAGGAATTTCAATTCCTTGAGCACCAATATCAAGTGCTCTCAAGATTAAAGCTTCATCATTACTGCTTACTCTAATAACCGGTGTTATATTTACAGATTCTGCAGCTCTTATCATATTTTGAACACTCTGTATAGATATGGGTCCATGCTCTTCATCAATGATTACAAAATCAAAACCGGAAAATCCCATAACTTCTACAACAGCTGGATCGGTAAATTTTAAAAAAGGTCCAAATACAGTTTTTCCGTCTTTTAAAGCTTTTTTTAAATTATTTGTTTTCAATATTTTCTCTCTTTCTCATATTTTTATTTTGTCCTATTAACTAACGAACTTTTACCTTTTTTAATATAATAACATCTAAAAAATGTTTTTCAATATACTATATATCATTAAAATTTTACATATTTTCAATTTGAGTTATGTATCTATCTTTGTACTCTTCCTGACCCTGAGCCACCTGCTAGATTTTTTACATCCTCAACTGAAATCAAAGGTAAATCACCTGGGATAGAATGCATAAGACATGACGCTGCAACAGCAAATTCAAGAGATTCCCTATTGCTATCCAATTGGCTTAAACCGTAAATTAAACCGGCAGAAAAGGCGTCCCCAGCTCCTATTCTATCCACAATATTATAAATTTCATATTTCCTTGAAACAAGGAATTCTTTCCCATTATTCAATACTGCTGACCATCCATTATAGTTGGCTGAATGGCTTTCTCTTAAGGTAATGGCAATTTTTTTGATATTGGGATATAGCTTAAGAATTTTATCCGTCAATTTTTCATACTTTTCTGTTTGAAGTTCTCCTGACTCTACATCTATATTCACTTTAATTCCAAGAGATTTTTGACAATCCTCTTCATTCCCTATGATAATATCAGCATATTTAACCAACTCGCTCATTACTTCAGAGGCAGATTTCCCATACTTCCATAACTTTTCTCTGTAGTTAAGATCGCAGGATACAGTAACACCTTTTTCTCTTGCTTTTTTCACTGCATCTAAGGAAAGCTCTGAGGCAAAAAGAGAAATAGCGGGGGTGATTCCGCTGATATGAAACCAACCGGCCCCATTAAATATTTCATCCCAATTAATATCTCCGGGTTTTGCTTGGGCTATAGCTGAATAAGAACGATCATAAACCACCTTTGATGGTCTCTGATTAGCCCCCACTTCTAAAAAGTAGATGCCTAACCTATTTCCCTTTCTTAATATATGTAAAGTATCGACATTATGTTTTCTTAATTCTCCTATACAGGCATCCCCGATTGCATTATTAGGAATAACAGAAACATAGGCTGAATTTAAACCAAGTCGGGATAATCCAACCGCTACATTTGCTTCTCCTCCTCCAAAGGTTGCCTCTAAAAGAGGGCTTTGAAAAAATTTCTCGCAATTCGGTGTTTTAAGCCTTAGCATAATCTCACCAAAAGTAATATATTTCTTCATGATCTCCTCCAAATTAAATAATTATTTTTGCAAAAGATGAATGGCAAATCCTGATATTTCCTGGTCCAAATAAATGGCTTTCAGTTGACCATCTTTCTCTTTGGCGGTTTCGGGGAGTACTGAAATACCCTTCATTTCCAAGTAGAATATTGCTCTATCGATATCGTTAGTAGATATGGCAATATGACCATGCTCTCCTAAATATTTGCTTTTCATCACCTCAAAACTTGAGGCAGCAAAAATAGAACTGTTTCCCTCTTTTACCGGGAAATTAAATATTTGTGAAAATAGATTGGCAGAATGAAGGGCCAGATCATTATTTTTTTCATTAATGCCCAAATGAGCAAATTCGAAACCCAGCATAGCAGAAATCGCTTCTTTGGTAAGTCTGGTAATCTCATCAAAACGACCTGAAGATATGATGTCAGCCTTTACCATCCAACTACCACCACAAGCAAGTACTTTATTATTAGACAGATAAGAGCATAGGTTATTCTGATTAATTCCTCCAGTAGGAATAAATTTTACATCATTATAGGGAGCAGACATAGACTTCAGCATTGATAATCCACCTGATGCTTCAGCGGGAAAAAATTTAACGACTTTAAGCCCTTTCTCCAAGCCCATTTCCACCTGAGTCGGACTATTGATACCTGGGGTAACCGGAACATGATTTTCTATGCAGTAATCGACTACTTTGGGATTAAATCCCGCTGAAACGATAAATTTTGCACCGGCAGAAACTGCCTTTTTCGCCTGATCAACCGTTAATACCGTTCCTGCTCCTACCAAAAGCTCTGGGCACTCTTTACTTAGGATTTTAATTGACTCCTCTGCAGCAGAAGTTCTAAAAGTAATCTCAGCAATTGGAAGTCCGCCATCAATAAGTGCTTTACCAAGGTGAAACGCATCTTTGGCTCTTTCAATTTTAACTACAGGTACAATTCCTAATTTACCGATTTTCTCAAGAATGTTATTCATAAAAATGATCTCCTTTTTGGTGTATTTCAGAAAATACTAAGTTAAAAATTATTATATTTACATTTCTATTTCACTAAACATCTTATCTATTATTTTTAAAATTAATCTTATATCTTAAACAATATTTTTCCACCCTGACAATCAATTGTTTTATCAAAAGCCATTTTCCAATCAGCAAGTTCAAACTCATGAGTCACCAAATCTGTTAAATCAAGAGAGTGATTTTCAAATAGCTTCAAGACCCTTGTCCAATCTTCGTATTGTGAGCTGAAACTAAAACAGAGATCCAAGGCTTTGAAGGAACCGGCTGACCAATTGACATTTAGTCTGCTTTGTCCGGGAACCCCGATGACCGCTATCTTGCCCAATTTACGCACAATGTCAAAGGCTTGATTGATGGCAGGTTCAACCCCGGTGGCCTCAACCACCAGATCGGCTCCAATGCCATCGGTCAGGTCATCCACCATCTCTTTTAGGTTGACTTTGCTGACATTCACGGTGTTCTCGATACCTAATTTTTGGGCAAGTAACAATCGGTATTTTTCATCTTTATTGATACCGGTGATTAGTACCTGGGAAGCACCCGCAATCTTGGCCATCTTGGCAATGATAATACCGATGGGACCTGTTCCTAAGACCACGACAAAATCGCCGGTACTTACTTTTGCACGAGAGTATAAAGACTGGGAAGAGACGGCAGCCGGCTCGGTTAATGCTGCTTCCCTGTAAGATACATTATCGGGTATCTTGTGTAACAACCAACTGGGCATTTTAATATAATCGGCAAAACTACCGTCTATGCCCCAACCGGGGGAGCGTTTGGCTGCACAGGCTTCAGGGTGACCGGTCCGACAAAACCGGCATTTTCCACAGACTAGGCTCTGGCATTCACCCACTACCCGATCACCGGTTTTCCAGGAAGTGACCTTTTCTCCGAGTTTAACAATTTCTCCGGAAAATTCATGTCCTAAGATAACAGGAGGGTAATAGATAGGGAACTGGCCCGTAAAGATATGAACATCGGTCCCGCAAATGCCGGTATAATGTACTTTAATCAGGACTTCATCATAATTGATTTCAGGAACGCGCATCTCCTTGATTTCCAAAAACCCTTTCCCTTTCTTGGTTTTCACTAAAGCTTTCAATATATCATCTCCATTTTAATTAATCTTTTGGTTTTTATAGTACCTTTAACGTAAAGAACTTTGACCACCGATTGTTTATTAATAAATGATATCAATCTTAATTCCATAGGAAGCAAAAACTTCTAATTATCATATTAAATTAATCATTTTTTTTCTTTTGTTATATAATCTATAGTCTAATCTTCTAGTTTTTTGGTATTTTTCGACAACTTCCTTCTTCGATTTGTATTGAGATTTAGTTACCTTACGTATCACTTATAATAGTAATAGTAAGTTCTTTTATCACTTATTTGTGATATCTATAATTATATTCTTTAAAATTATCAAGGATAATATTTTTAGCATTTTCAATATGCTCTGCCATCAACTTAGCAGCGAGTGCTTCTTTTTTTTCTTTGACGGCTTGAAATATTTTATAATGTTCGAAATAAGATTCTTTTGCCCTTTCTATCCTACTTAAGTCAACTACCCTATAAAAAACATACTTATCATTATATTTATCAATCATTTTTTTTAAATATTCATTACCGGAATTATCAATTAATAACCTATGTAATTGGACATCCGTTTCCATAAAACTAATTACTTCATC
>JADFUQ010000226.1 GCA_015222065.1 Bacteroidota bacterium | reverse complement strand
TCTTTTTGACTAATTTCGTTTATGAGTACAAAGAAATGAATTGTTTTCGAAATGACAAAACAAATTAAGAATTATTTTATGAACGGGATCCCTTACGCTCCTGTTTCGTGCAATGGGACACCCTAAGAGAAAAGTAAGTAGTAAGAAGCAGGAAGTAAGAAGAGAAATAATGAATGTAAAATGTAGAATTTTATTTATTCTACATTCATTTACTAATTGAAAATAATATAAAGAACTACCATGATTGAAAGCAGGATAGCAGCCATTATTCTTGGGTCAGTTATCCCGGTAATTTTACCCTTCGTTAAAAAAGCAAGCGGGCTTTCAAGTGTGAGATCCCTAATCTTTTCAAGCGGTGGCCTGGGTGTAAGGTAACTTACCCCAAAGTAGATAATACTAATAATAACAAACAACCAGAATGCCTGCATCATATATGGAATTTCCAGGTATTCAGTAATAATTTTCACATCACCAAACATCGGGAAATCAATCATAAATACTACCGCTCCCAGAATAAAACCTGATATTATAGATACGGCAGATGCCTCTTTGGTTCCTCTTCTTGAGAAAACTCCAAACAGAAATACTACAGCAATGGGAGGTGACAACACAGCAAGAATTTCGTTGATCGCATCAAAAATACTTATAAACCTCTCGATCATTGGTGACCATGCTATGGCCAGAAGCATCACAAGCCCGGCTGTCCATCTCCCAATCCGCACCTGCTGCTTATCAGTTGTCTGAGGTCTTATCCGTTTAACAATATCAACTGAAACCAGCGTAGCTGAACTGTTCAGGGCTGCTGCTATTGTACTCATCAGGGCGGCCAGCAGGGCAGCTGCAAGCAAGCCCATTAACCCACTTGGAAGAAGTTCGGTAATAAGTGTAGGCAGTGTATCGTTCGGATCTTTTATTATATCTCCAAAAAGCACATAGGCCAGTATTCCAGGAACAACTAAAAGGAAAACAGGTAGTATTTTAATAAAACCTGCAAAAATGGGCCCGATTTGAGCATCCCTGAGTGACCTTGCACCCAGAACTCTTTGTACAATAGTCTGATCAGCACACCAGTACCATAATCCGATAATGGGATAACCCAGAACAAGAGAATACCATGGCAATTTCGGATTGCTTTCATAGGAACGAAGCAGGTTAAGCTGATCAGGTTTCACCGCTTCTTTCAGGTCAGCATAAGAATGGATACCATGTTCCGGTAGAGCCTTAAAAGCCAGAAAAGCCATTACCCCGGCTCCTATTATCAGAATCACTGTCTGTATGGATTCTGTAACAACAACTGCTTTTAATCCGCCCAAAATAGTATATATTGAAGTTACCAAAGCAATTATCCCAATTGATATCCAGATGCTTATACCAAAGAAATTTTCAAAGACAACAGCCCCGGCATAAAGACTGATACCAATATGCATAAAAAGAGCACCAACAATAGCCAAAAAAGCAAGTAATCCGCGTGAAACTACGCTGTATCTTTTTTCCAGGAATTCCGGCAGGGTTGATATCTTATTCTTAAAATAAAAAGGTGCAAAAATCAATCCCAGCACGACTAAAAGAAGGGTTGCCATCCATTCAAAATTTCCCTGTACCATACCATCCTCAAACCCTGCTGATGCAAGACCTACAAGATGAATTGTTGAAATATTTGAAGCAAAAAGCGCAGCGCCAACAAGCGCCCAGTTAAGTGACCTGCCAGCAAGAAAGTATGAACTACTGGTCATTTGTCTCTTTTTAACAACCAATATTCCAACTGCAAGTATGCCCAACATATAAACCACAATAATTATAAGGTCCAACAGGGGTATTTTTATTCCTTCCATGGGTTTAAGAATTTGTAATATATCAAATGTGTTACGTGTTACGGGTTACGAGTTAGTTCATCACCAAGCATGTTTAATCTCATCAAGAGTAACACCCAGGATATTGGATGATAACCCGTTCAGCAGATCTTCCGGTCCTGTAAAATGAAAAACCATATGATGATGGATAATACTTTCTCCTTTTTCCAGAAAGGCAGCCGGTGAAGAGCTCTCAATTTCATAGAACGGGCCCATCTGGCTGCCATTTTCAAGAGGACCGTCATTATATGCATTTATAACATCTCCGCTAAACGGATTTTCCTGCCATTTCCAAAGTTGATTTATATATTCCTTTTCCCCATCAGGGATTGAATATTTAACAATTGTCAGCACGTTGTTCTCAGCATCATAGCTCCCCGCAACCGGTTTTGCCCTTAAAGGTGTTAGTCCAAGTTTTCGTCTTTTGTTTCCATCAACCCTGAAAAAGATAACATTGTCAGAATACTTTATACGTTCAGATGTTATCTCTCCGAAATAATCGGTAGTAGCTACCGGCCCCAATTCTTTTTCATCTCCCTTGTGAAAAGGAACAACAACAGTGATATGATCACCGGGAGAGAACATGCTTAACATCCATATTGAGAGTGTTCCGGTTTTTTTGGTCCAGGCATGATCACCGGTATTGGTCAATTTATTCTCCGAACCGTACCCAACCCAGTTAACATTCCCGGGAATTTCTATTCCCAAAAGATCAGTAGCTCTCTTAGTATTGAACAAAGTAATACTCCTGTTTATATGTAGATTGAACTCTGTTCCTGAATAATTCATTAGGGTCATCATTTTCTCCATCTCAACTTTGTTTTGAGATTTAGAAATTAACTCCCATGGTTCTGTATCAATCGGGGCCGGGGTAAACCAGTTATCGATATTCATCCCGCCACCCGGCTTAAAGAATATTGAAAATTGTCCTCCTTCCGGACCAATCCATAACCTGTCCTCTCCTCCATAGGCATTCATATGATCAAGTATAGTATCAGATTCAAGCAGGTTGTAATTGATCCAGCCAAAGCTTTTACCCTTAAGTCCTTCGGCTGTACTTGTAAAAACCTTACCCTGATACTCCGGAGAAACAATTACCTGTGCTTTATCTTCGTTCCCGGACAACACGATCATACCTCCCTTTTTTTCAAGAAAGTTCATATCGTATCCAAAAGTCCCTTTTTCCATTACAAGATTATTTTTTTTCTGACCGTTTCCCGGAGCACATGATGTAAAAGCTGCCAGAATGATCAATAAACCAAAAACATAAAAAATGTCAATTATTTTCACAGTATTTTTTTCTAATAATAAAAAGTTAATGTGTTAATATCCTTTTGGCCAGGAATCATTATTATCTACCGGTCTTTTTCACTTGCCTTTTTGAATATCGAACACCGAACACCGATTAACGATTTTTGATTTAACACAAGGTAAAATTATGATTGAAGATTATTATTTGCAGTTTCAATACTCTTTACGAAAATTGAAATTAGCTCATTATTTTCTTTTTTTGCCTTTATTATTTTGTTTTCAGTTCTATATAATTTGCTTCGATGAATTATTTTCAAACAAACAAATGTCTCTCGCAATTCCTTCAAAATTACTTTCATTTTATGAATGAAGTCTTTTCTTGATTCGGCACTTTGTGCTTCTCCGTAATTCAATGAAACTGATGTTCCGGAACGAACTAATTGTCCGGACAAATGATTTCCTGCTTTTGAAT
>JADFUQ010000021.1 GCA_015222065.1 Bacteroidota bacterium | reverse complement strand
TTCCATCTTTCCATCATTCCTTGATCATATTAATAAAGCGCCCAATGGGTGCAATTCAAAGCCACCTTCTTAGAGGGTGGATACTTACTGCATGTATTATCTAGTCGCCAATTACTACTTTCGGATACCTGATAATTTTTTCGTTAAGATAATATCCTTTTTGGATCACATCGAGGACTTTTCCTTTAAGTTTTTTCTCAGGGGCCGGAATTTTAGTTACAGCTTCATGTATATCTGTGTCAAATTTCTTATGCATGGCATTAATCTCATTGATACCGGAAGATTTTAAGAATTCACTGAACTTATTATAAATAAGATCGATGCCATCTTTTATTTCCTTACATCCTTTTGTATCTTTCATTGATTTAAGTGCCCTTTCAAAATCATCCATTACTGGCAGAAGGTTTAACAAAATTTCAGCATTGGCTGTTTTAGTTAATTCAATTCTTTCTTTTAAAGTACGTTTTCTGTAATTATCAAAATCGGCTGACAATCTGATATATTTATTCTGAAACTCTGCAATTTTTTCTTCAGCAGCAGTCTCCCTGGTTTCAACGGTTTTTTTAGTTTGCTCTACTGCCTTTTTAGATTGTTTTGCACTTGTTTTCTTCTCCCTGTTTTTCTTTTCAGTCTCTTTTCTCGTTGTATGGTCCTGCTTTTCTTTATTTTTAATAACCCCTTTTTTATCTTCCATTGATTGGTTTGATTTACCTGTCATTTCTTATTCGTTTTTACATTGATTGTTAATAAAATCCACCGGCTTAGATACAAAACACCTGCCAATTTATTCTTTACGCCAAATTGACATGAAAATCAGTCGGCAGTCTCCAGTTGGCAGTCTCTAGTCGGCAGTCCACAGTCAGCAATTAGACACTTCTTCATTTAGGCATTCCAAACTTAAGACACTGAATAGTTACAAGAAATGAAGTGTGCTAAGAACTTTAAGCATTTATGACTTTATACGTTTTATATCGGCACCGATTTTTCTAAGGCGTATATCTATTTCCTGGTATCCGCGGTCGATTTGTTCGATATTGTGGATAATACTTGTGCCTTCAGCCGAAAGAGCTGCAATGAGCAAAGCAACTCCGGCGCGGATATCAGGAGACGACATGGTTGTCCCACGAAGTTTAAACTGGCGATTTAGACCAATAACAGTTGCCCTGTGAGGATCGCATAGTATAATCTGGGCGCCCATATCAATTAGTTTATCAACGAAGAACAACCTGCTTTCAAACATTTTCTGGTGGATAAGTACAGTTCCTTTAGCATGAATAGCTACAACGAGCAAAATGCTGAGGAGATCAGGTGTAAGTCCCGGCCAGATACCATCGGAAATGGTCATGATAGAGCCGTCAATGAATGTCTCAATTTCATAATGGTTTTGTTCGGGAATATATATGTCATCATACTGTTTTTCAAGTTTTATTCCAAGGCGTCTGAAAGAATCAGGTATGATACCCAGGTTTTCGTATGAAACATTTTTAATTGTGATACCGGAACCGGCTATAGCTGCCAGGCCAATAAAGCTTCCTACTTCAATCATATCAGGCAGGATTGTATGATCACATCCCCCGAGTTCCTTGACTCCTTTGATCTTTAACAGGTTTGATCCCACCCCGGTAATCTGTGCGCCCATCTTGATTAACATCCGGCAAAGTTGTTGAATATATGGCTCGCATGCAGCGTTGTAAATTGTTGTTTCGCCAGGAGTAATAACAGAAGCCATTAATAAATTTGCAGTTCCTGTTACAGATGCCTCGTCCAGGTGCAAATAGACTCCCTTCATAGATTCGGATTCAACTTTATAAAAGCCATCATCTTGATCATAGATGAATCTGGCACCTAATTTTTCAAAACCAATAAAATGTGTATCAAGTCGTCGTCTTCCGATCTTATCCCCACCGGGTTTAGGAATATATCCCTTGCCATACCTTGCCAGAAGCGGACCAATAATCATGATTGAGCCTCTTATACTTGCACTTTTTTCTTTAAACTCCGGGGAATGGAGGAGGTCAATTTCGATATTGGAGCTGTGGAAGGTATATGTTGATTTTTTTTCTTTTTGAATTGAAACACCAAGAAATCCAAGAAGTTCTAATAGTTTGTTAACATCCCTGATATCGGGAATATTCCGGATAGTAATTTTTTCAGGGGTTAAAAGAGTAGCGCATAAAACCTGAAGAGCTTCATTTTTTGCACCCTGCGGAATGAGTTCCCCTTTTAACTTTTCCCCTCCCTTTATTTCAAAGGTGCTCATTCAGCTTATATTGATTTTTTAAAATATTCTTTTTTACTTTTTTCTATACTTTTTTTTCCGGGGCTTAGATAATAACTCTTTACTATTGGTTAGTTGAAAATCACCTGGCACCTTAAGCTTTCCATGAGATAATTCATCCAGATCTTTCAGAATAACACTGTCATGTGCCACGTTACGATTCCATATGAGATAAGATTTCTTCATATGGTTAGCTATTAGAGTAATAAGATATTCTTTTTCTTCCTGATCTTCAATATCGCAAGCTTTTTCAATTATCAATTCCACCACCCTGCCGTAATGAAGGTGTTTTATCCTGTTTTTAATATAGGGTACAGATTTGGGTTTGGATACAAGAGTTTCCTTTTTAGGTGTTGGAAAAGGAGAATCAATATCAAGCTTAAAATCAGACATTAGTGCAAGGTGATCCCATAGTTTATGCTTGAAATCGTTAATATCGCGAAGATGAGGGTTCATGTTACCCATTACAGAGATGATGGTTTTTGCAGCTTTGTTCCTTTCTGTCCTGTCCTCAATGGTTGCTAAATGATTAACCATTTTCTGGACATTCCTTCCATATTCCGGTAAAACCAATTTTTTCCTCTTCGTGTTGTAATCAAATACTTTTTCCATAATAGCTATATTCTAATCTGCGCAAATCTAATTGAATTTCAAATAGAAATCAAAAAATTAAGAACATAGTTACACAAATTGATTAAAAAAACACTTAATTTTCAGGTTTCATTAATTATTAGTTAATAGTCGGCAGTCCACAGTCAGCAATCGACTTAAAAATGCAAAGTATAATGAAATTAGCCATTTTCAAGCCATAAATATTGATATTCCGATACAATTAATTATTAACAATTTTCAGTTTAGCAAATCTCAAAAGCAGCTTTTTCTGTCCATGATTGCTAAAAAAAACAGTTGCTCTGGTATTGGGATATTCTCCTTCGAGGGAAAGTACTTTGCCAATACCGAAGCGGTAATGTTCTACAGCCATTCCGGGCTGGATGTTTACAGGGTCAGTCGCTTCGAGGTCGTTAAACTTGTTTTTTGACAGCTTTACTTTCCCTGCCGGTGCCCAGTTCAGTACTGATTTTTTTGATGAAGTATTTCTTAAATAGGGTTTTTGATAACCTTTTTGTGAATAGGTGGATTTACGCCTTGTAAAACCGGTTGATACTGTTTTATTATTGATATTGATCCAGTCAAGGTATTTATCATCTATTTCTCTTATGAATCTGCTTGGTCTGGGATTTTCAAGTGTGCCATATCGATATCTTGTAGCAGCAAAGCAAAGATATACCTGTTTTTCGGCACGGGTAACAGCAACATAAAACAGGCGACGTTCTTCCTCAAGATCCTTAGGATTATCAACTGACATATAGGAAGGGAACAGGTTCTCCTCAAGTCCGGCAACATAGACATACTGAAATTCCAGTCCTTTGGCAGAATGAACAGTCATCAGGGTAACTTTTTCTTTATCTTTCTCTGTTTCAGTATCCTGATCAGTAAGCAGGGATACATTCTGGAGATATTCTGCCAGTCCGGGAATTTCATTTTCTTCACTTGTATTACCTGAAGTGAATTCCCTGATACCGTTCAGCAATTCCTGAACATTATCGTATTTAGACATGATCTCGGGCGAGTCGGGATCATGAAGATCTTTCAGTATCCCGGTTTTTAATGCAACTTCTTTTGCCAGATCATAAGCATCTTTTTTCTTCAGCAGGGATGTAAAGTGATCAATTTGCTCAGCAAATGAGTTAATTCTTTTTTGTATCCCATTGTTAATTCCAATTTTGTATTTATCCGGAGTAGTAATAACCTCCCAGGTTGCTACATTATTATCTACTGAGCATTTTAGTATCTTATCCAATGAAGTTTTTCCGATACCCCGGGCAGGGTAATTTATGATTCTTTTTAAAGCTTCTTCATCATTATGATTAACCATCAGTCTGAAATAGGCCAGAAGATCTTTGATCTCTTTGCGTTGATAAAATGATAATCCTCCATATACTTTGTAAGGTATATTTCGTTTTCTGAATGCTTCTTCAAGGATCCTTGACTGGGCATTTGTACGGTAAAGGACTGCATATTTACTGTACCTGTTTTTTTCTCTCAGAGCATTATCAAAAACCGAATTAGAAATAATAAATCCCTCCTCTGTATCTGTTGTTGCTGCGATGACTTTTATTTTTTCTCCTGTTTCCTTTCTGGAATAAACTTTTTTAGGAATGCGACCCTCATTTTTTGCAATGACACTATTAGCAGCATTTACAATATTTTGAGTACTGCGATAATTTCTTTCCAATTTGTATAAACTGTAACCGGGATAATTATTCCGGAAGTTCAGTATATTCTCGATTTTTGCTCCTCTGAAGGAGTAAATACTCTGGGCATCATCACCAACCACACAAACATTATTATGAACTTCAGCAAGCCGGTTAACGATTTTGTACTGCACATAATTGGTATCCTGGTATTCATCAACAAGGATATAACGGAACTGATCCCGGTATTCCTTCAATGTTTTTGGAAAGTCGCGAAACAGGATTTCGGTATTAACCAGGAGATCGTCAAAATCCATTGCACCGGCTTTGAAACATCTGGCTGCATAGATTCTGAATATCTCTGCAATCATTGGTTTTCTGGCACGTTCGTCACGACTTAACAGATCCGGATTATTTCTGTATTTCTGTGGTGTTATGAGGTTGTTTTTTGCACGTGATATTTTACCGAATACCTCTGCAAATTTATAAACTTTGTCATCCAGATCAAGCTCTTTGATTATTGACCTGACAAGTGTTTTCGAGTCGTTGGTATCGTAAATTGTATATTCTGCCGGATATCCGAGATGTTTTCCTTCTTTTCGTAGTATTCTCGCAAAGATAGAGTGGAAGGTTCCCATCCAGAGGTATTTTGCTGTATCTTTACCAACAATCCCGGTAATCCTTTCTTTCATTTCCCTTGCTGCTTTGTTGGTAAATGTGAGTGCAAGAATGTTAGGGGCAGGGATCCCCTGTTTTAGCAGATGAGTAATTCTGTAGGTGAGCACCCGGGTTTTACCTGCACCTGCTCCGGCGATTATAAGAGCTGGTCCTTCATAATTAATAACCGCTTTAACCTGTGCTTCATTAAGTTCTTTCAGATACTCTTCCATTTGATATGTTTACCCGGTTTATAAGTCGCACAAAATTAATATATGTTGGATAATAATAATATGAACGAGAGAAGATATTTAACGAAAGTTGTTAACAAATTCTGATCTGTGTTTTTCGAAACAAAATGCTTATTATTGCAAATATTTGATCATTTTATATTTAATAACAAAATAATTTCAGCCCGGGTGGGTTATTAATAAAACATACTATTGCACAGGAATTATCTTCATATGGGCAATTTTGGATTGATCGGGAGATCAGGATTTATTATTTTTTTCTTCATAGTATCGGGTTTTTGGGCTTTTTCACAGGTTACTTCTCCGTTATCATCAGGAGTAAGATATACTTCTTATCCCGGCGAACCTGAAAGAAAAGATCCGGTTTTTATTTTCTGTGTACCAGAGGGGAATAATGATTTTTCAGTTGGAGAACTTATTGCAACTCCTCCCGGTGGAATTGCAGGATGGACCTTTGACTGGAGCAAGTATAACCCGTCAGATTCCGTTTTTGATCCGTCATTTCATAGTGAAAATAATGCAACCTCATCAACAGTAACAGGTCTTGAATCAGGTGGATACAAGGTTAGGATCAGGGATGCAGGCAGTATGGATACTTCATTTATCGCATGGGTGTTTGTTGACCGGCCTTATGATAGTATAAGGATTCAAAATTTCACTTGTGAGTATATTGCATTTAACGGATATACAGGTACTACACCATTTTTTTATTATGATACAACTGATAATTCCTCTATTTTACTTGGAAACGGGGTAAGTTTTCACTGGTGGTCTGATCCTGAATCTTCAATTCCGTTTCCGGATATTGAAATTAATCCTGTTACCTATCAACCTCCTTATGAGGATACATGGTATTATCTTACCGTAATCGATAGTTTCGGATGTTCAAATGAGGCATCACTGTCTTACGAGTCAATTCATGTAAAGGCAGATTTTGAACCAGATCCATCGGAGGGGGAGGCCCCTTTAGAGGTTTCGTTTACAAATAACTCCCTTAATGCTGTTGAGTATGAATGGCGCTTTGGTGATGATACAACTTCTATACTGGAGACTCCGGAGCCACATACTTATTATGATCCGAATATTGATTATGAGGTAGTTCTGGTTGCTAAAAGCGAAGAGCACTGCGTTGATACATTTATATTCCAGTATATAAAGGTTGATCCTTCTACTCTTGACATCCCTAATGTTTTTACACCAAACGGAGATAGTTATAATGATAAATTTATAGTTTATGGGAAGTCATTACAGAGTATTTATGTCCAAATATTCAACCGGCTTGGAAAAAGATTATATGAATATACCGGACATGGTGCAGCTATAAAGGATTGGGAAGGATGGGATGGTAAAATTAATGGCAGATCGGAAGCAAGTCCGGGTATATACTATTATGTCATAAGAGCAACAGGCTATGATGACATCCAATACAAAGGCAAAGAATATACCGGAGTTCTGTATCTCTACCGGGAAAAGTAAGTATTAATAATTTAGAGTTCGTCAATAAATTCAAGCATTTTCATTAATAAAGCACCAAATGGTAAATAACAAATCTCAAAAAACAAATAACAAATAATATCCAAATAACAAATAACAAAAATTCAAAACAGAATTAACCAATATATTGTCTTTACGCTTTTCTTTTTTTCTTTTTTTTGAACATTGGGATTTGATATTTATTTGATATTTGGTGCTTGTCATTTGTAATTTATTTGCGATTTGGTGCTTGTTTTTTGTGATTTTTATTATTTACTTAAGCTTTCGGACTTAATTGACAGGCTCTAATTAATCCTCTTCCTGTTCTTCTTCAAACTTCCGGATAAGTTCTTCCTGCAAGTCGCCCGGTACCTGAGTATATTCTAAAAATTTCATAGTGTACATTGCCCTTCCGTTAGTCAGAGAGCTAAGTGCGGTGGAGTATTTATTCATTTCAGCCAGCGGGACTTTAGTAGAGATTTTTTCAAAATCTTTTTCACTGCTCATTCCGAGTATCATACCTCGTCTTCCCTGGAGGTCGCTCACTACATCGCCCATTCTGTCGGAGGGTACAAGAATATCCACTTTATAAACAGGTTCCATAATTTTTGGGCCAGCATTTTTAAATGCATTTTTGAATGCATTTCTTCCCGCGAGTTTAAAAGATATCTCATTAGAATCAACCGGGTGCATTTTGCCGTCATAAACAGCAACACAGATATCTCTTGCATAAGATCCGGTGAGAGGACCTTCTTCCATTTTTTCCATTACACCTTTTAAAATAGCCGGTAAAAACCTGATATCGATTGCTCCACCTACAATACAATTATAAAAAACAAGTTTTCCTCCCCATTCCAGATCATATTCATCCTTTTTCCTGACTGATACTTTTATTTCACGGCCATTTATTTTATAGATCTTGGGATCATTCATTCCTTCTTTGTATGGTTCAATAACCATATAAACTTCACCAAATTGTCCGGCACCTCCTGATTGCTTTTTGTGCCTGTAATCAGCTTGAGCTGATTTTGTAATGGTTTCGCGATAAGGTATTCGTGGAGGCAGGAATTCTGTATTTACATTAAAAATATTGTCCAGGTGCCATTTTAGGATATTCAGGTGGTGTTCCCCCTGGCCAAAAACGATAATTTGTTTTAATTCTTTGGAATATTCTATCAGGATTGTTGGATCTTCTTCATGCATCCGTTGGAGAGCTTCCCCGAGTTTTTCTTCGTCCCCTTCACTTATAGGTTTGATAGCAGTTCTGTATTTCGGCTCCGGAAAATCAATTTTGTTAAATTTCCAGTTTTGACCGGCAATGTTCAGGGTATGATTAGTCCTTGTTTCTTTCAGTTTTACAGTTGCTCCAATATCTCCGGCTACCATTTCAGATACTTTTTCTTTATCTTTCCCTGCCATAACATATATTTGAGTAATCCTTTCTTTGTTTTGTGTGGTAGTATTAATTAAATCCATTCCTACAGATATTTTACCTGACATAACTTTAAAGAAGTTTACTTCTCCGATATGTTCTTCAATTGCAGATTTGAAAACAAACAAAGATGCAGGGCCATCAAGGTCGCATTTAATCTCATTTCCTTCAGAGTTAACAGGAGATGGAATATCTGTTGGCCCTGGGACAGCATTAACTATAAATTCCATTAATCTTTCGATTCCAATATCTTTTTTCGCTGATATGCAGAAAACAGGGAAAATTCCTCGTTGAATAAGTCCTTCTTTTATTCCCGCACGCATTTCATTTTCATCAAGAGTCTCCTTTTCAAAGAATATCTCCATTAGTCCTTCATCATTTTCTGCAGCTTTTTCGATCAATTCATTTTGAAGATCCTCAGCATGGGCCAAATGATCTGATGGAATATCAGTTATTTCGGGTTTGCCTCCATCGTTTGGATATTTATACATCTTCATCTTTATCACATCGATAAAAGAGTTGAATTCAGAACCTTCATTAACAGGGAATTGAGTGAGAACAACATTATTACCAAATCTTTCCTTTAAAGATTCAATTGTTTTCTCAAAGTTTGATTTTTCATGGTCGAGAAGATTTACCGTAAATATCAGAGGTTTATTAAGGGTTTCGGAATGACGGAATTGGATCTCAGTTCCAACCTCTACCCCGTTTTGAGCGTTTATTAACATAATACCAGTTTCCGCGGGATTCAACCCGGATATCATTCCGCCAACAAAATCATCAAGACCAGGGACATCAATAATATTTATTTTATTGTCATTATAAATGCTATATAAAACAGAGGGAAAAACAGAACTAGTGTTCTCCTGTTCAACTCTTTTGTAATCAGAGACTGTATTTTTCTTTTCAACCTGTCCCTTTCTTTCAATAATACCTCCATTAAACAGGATCGCTTCAGACAGAGTTGTTTTCCCTGAACCGGCATTTCCTAATATGACAATA
The DNA here is from genome assembly GCA_015222065.1 of Bacteroidota bacterium. Classification (GTDB taxonomy): domain Bacteria; phylum Bacteroidota; class Bacteroidia; order Bacteroidales; family VadinHA17; genus JADFUQ01. The sequence continues at coordinate 17,082 of JADFUQ010000021.1, read as the reverse complement.
TTTTTTATTTTATCGGCCTGATATGTTTCCATTTCTTTTTAATTAAATTTTAATTTAATATATATATAGTATTCTAACATTTTATATGGAATCTCGAAATTTTGCGCCACAAAAGTAATAATTTTTTATAACAATTAATAGTACGGTTTACACTTAAAAGTACCTTTGGTAACAACCAAATTAAAAAACACTTTTAGGATAAATAGATATTAATATTGCAACTATTCAGTGCCTAAAGTTTAAAGTGGCTAAAGTGCCTAAATTTTAAAGTGACTAAAACGTCTAGCCTGATTAATAACCTTCGGTGAGTTCCACTTCGTTCCGGTTCACAAATTAATCAGAAAGAAAAAAGATAAAAGTTGGAGCGAAGCGTAAACCCCGACCGAAACGTCGGGGGATAAAGACAAAAGTACTAATAACATAGTATGTTTGATAGACGATTAATTTTTCCATAAAAAAGTAATCTGAATTTCTTATGCAAATAATTCACTTTAAACCACAGTGAAATATGCTCCTTAGTCGCATTTCACGTGGCAAGCTTTTTACCCTGACGAACCTCTGGTTGTCAGGATCTTCGACTTTTTGTCTTTTATCTTCTGCATGACTAATGCAGTCTGGAATGCTAAAATATCTAAATTTTTAGGCTAATCTCATTATACTTTGCATTTTTGTCGATCGCCAACTGCCGACTGTTGACTGTTGATTGCCGACTGATTAATTACTTAATATTTATTCAGTGCAACAAGTTATTTCCGGAAGTAAGATTAATATTAAATTAATTATTGAACAGTCTTGTTTTTTGAAAAAAAAGAATACCTTTGCACACCAATTTAACAAAATTTTTTAACGTAAACACGTGATTATATGCCGACAATACAGCAATTAGTTCGAAAAGGAAGGAAAAAGCTGGTGGAAAAAAGCAAAGCTCCGGCACTGGATTCTTGTCCTCAGAGAAGAGGTGTTTGTGTCAGGGTTTATACAACCACTCCGAAAAAACCTAATTCAGCAATGAGAAAGGTAGCAAGGGTAAGGCTTACTAACGGCAAAGAAGTGAATTCATATATACCTGGTGAAGGGCATAATCTTCAGGAGCACTCAATTGTATTAATCAGGGGAGGAAGAGTTAAAGATCTTCCCGGGGTAAGATATCATCTTATCAGGGGAGCTCTTGACACATCGGGAGTTGATGAGAGAACACAACGACGTTCGAAATACGGCACAAAACGACCAAAGAAATAATTAGATAACCATTGAAGGATTCAAATAATGAGAAAATCCAAAGCTAAAAAAAGACTTTTGGTACCAGATCCAAGGTATAGCGATATCCTTGTGACAGAATTTGTAAATAACCTTATGTTGAATGGCAAGAAGAGTCTTGCTTATAACATTTTTTACAATGCTCTTGATACAGTAGGTGAGAAAATGAAGGATGATGAAAATACGCCACTTGATATTTGGAAAAAAGCACTGGAAAATATCACTCCACAGGTTGAGGTTAAGAGTCGCAGGATAGGTGGTGCAACGTTTCAGGTTCCAATGGAAGTGCGTACAGAAAGGAAAGTTTCAATCAGTATTAAGAACCTGATTAAATACTCCCGGAACAGAGCAGGAAAAACCATGAGTGATAAACTGGCAGCCGAAATAATAGCTGCTTTTAATCAGGAAGGCGGAGCATTTAAAAAGAAAGAAGAAACACACAGAATGGCAGAAGCAAATAAAGCTTTTGCACATTTTAGATTTTAAATATTTGATCAGCAGAGTATAATCTGAGAATGGATAAGAATTTAAAATATACGAGGAATATTGGGATTATGGCCCATATTGATGCCGGTAAAACAACAACAACCGAAAGGATATTGTTTTATACGGGAATAACACATCGTATGGGTGAAGTTCATGATGGAGCAGCTCAGATGGACTGGATGGTGCAGGAGCAGGAACGAGGTATTACAATTACATGTGCTGCAACTACCACCTTCTGGAAATATCAAAACAAGGACTACAAAATAAATATTATAGATACTCCCGGACATGTTGATTTTACTGTTGAGGTTGAAAGATCGCTAAGGGTACTTGATGGTGTTGTTGCTATCTTTTGTGCCGTTGGGGGTGTCGAGCCACAGTCAGAAACTGTCTGGCGGCAGGCTGATAAATATAATGTTCCCCGTATCGCATTTGTAAATAAAATGGACCGGGTAGGGGCGGATTATTACAGTGTTGTAAGCCAAATTAAGGATAAATTGAAATCAATTGCTGTTCCTATCCAGATTCCGATAGGTTCAGAGGATTCCTTTAAGGGAGTAATTGACCTGATTGACAATAAAGCTGTAGTTTGGTATGATGATGAAACAATGGGGACGAATTATAACCTTGTTGAGATTCCTGATGATCTGAAAGAGGAAGCTGCGGAATGGCGGGAAAAAATGCTTGAAGATGTAGCTGAAACAGATGATTCACTGCTTGAAAGATATTTTGAAAATCCGGATTCCATTACACCAGAGGAGGTTCGTGATGTAATAAGAAGATCAACCATTGAAAGGACAATTGTTCCTGTTATGTGTGGGTCTGCTTTTAAGAATAAGGGAGTTCAAAGACTTATGGATGCTGTTACAGGTTATTTACCAAGCCCGCTTGATGTAGGTGCTGTTACCGGAATTCATCCAAAGATCAATAAAGAGATTAAAAGGGATCCTGACAATGAACAACCACTGGCAGCACTGGCTTTTAAAATTGCAACTGACCCATTTGTTGGAAGACTGGCGTTTTTAAGAATTTATTCAGGAACTATTCATTCCAACTCTTCTGTATATAATCCCAGAACCAATAAACGTGAAAGAATTACGCGTCTTTACCAGATGCATGCCAATAAACAGAATCCTAAAGATAAGATTGAAGCAGGAGATATTTGCGCTGCAGTTGGGTTCAAATCTCTCAAAACCGGTGATACACTTTGTGATATCAAACAGCCAATTTCCCTGGAATCAATGGTTTTTCCTGACCCTGTGATAGGGATTGCAATTGAGCCAAAAACGCAGGCAGATGTGGATAGGCTGGGAATTGCACTTGGGAAATTGTCAGAGGAGGATCCTACTTTTCAGGTAAAAACAGATGAAGAATCAGGGCAAACAATTATAAAAGGCATGGGAGAATTACACCTGGAGGTATTGGTTGATCGCTTAAAACGTGAATTTAATATTGAATGTAATCAGGGAGTACCACAGGTTGCTTACAAAGAAGCTATTACTGAAAGTGTTAAACAATCAGAGGTTTTTAAAAAGCAGACAGGTGGTAAAGGGAAATTTGCCCATATCGTTGTTGAAATTTCACCTGTTGATGAAGGTGAAAAGGAATTACAATTCATTAATAAGGTCAAAGGTGGTAATGTTCCAAAAGAGTATATTCCGGCAATAGAAAAAGGGTTCCGGAGTGCTATGTGTAACGGTCCTTTAGCCAGTTATAAAATGGACAATCTAAAGGTTGTATTAAAAGATGGTTCTTTTCATCCTGTTGATTCAGATAGTTTGTCTTTTGAGATCGTAGCCAGGATGGCATACCGTAAAGCAACACAAAAAGCACATCCGGTACTGCTTGAGCCAATAATGTCAGTTGAGGTAGTAACCCCTGAGGAATACATGGGTGATATCATTTCTGATATAAATAAGCGACGGGGTCAGGTGCAGGGTATGGAATCAAGGCAGGGAGCAAGGGTTATTAAAGCAATGGTGCCACTGGTTGAGAATTTTGGATACGTTACTGTTTTGCGTACAATTACTTCAGGCAGGGCAACTTCCACAATGGAATTTTCTCATTATGAAGAAGTACCTCCTGTATTATCTAATGAGATTATTGAAAATTCGAAAGGAAAAATTTTAGTATAACAAAATAATAATGAGCCAGAAGATCAGAATAAAATTAAAGTCTTATGACCATAACCTGGTTGATAAGTCAGCTGAGAAGATCGTCAAAACAGTAAAATCTACCGGGGCAGTTGTAAGTGGCCCAATACCTTTACCAACGCATAAGCGTGTATTTACCGTTTTACGTTCTCCGTTCGTGAATAAAAAGTCACGTGAGCAATTTCAGCTTTCTTCTTTTAAGCGACTACTTGATATTTATAGTTCGACTCCTAAAACTATCGATGCATTAATGAAATTGGAGTTGCCAAGTGGAGTGGAAGTTGAAATCAAAGTGTAATTATTAAAGAAAAAAGAAGGAAAAATGCAGGGATTAATTGGGAAAAAAGTAGGAATGACTTCCGTTTTTGATAATGAGGGGAAGAATATTCCATGTACTGTTATAGAAGCCGGTCCATGTGTGGTTACTCAGATTAAAACAAAAGAGAAAGATGGGTATGAAGTTGTCCAGCTTGGATTTGATGAGAAAAGAGAAAAGCGGACTTCAAACCCTGAAAAGGGGCATTTCAAAAAAGCCAATACTACACCAAAAAGAAAACTGGTTGAGTTCGCGGGTTTTAGTAATGAAGTGAAATTAGGAGATACCCTTGATGTTGAGTTATTTAACGATGATACATGGCTGGATGTTAGAGGTATTACAAAAGGGAAAGGATTTCAGGGAGTTGTTAAACGTCATGGCTTTAAAGGAGTAGGTGATAAAACTCACGGTCAGCACAACCGCGAAAGAGCACCTGGATCACTAGGTGGTTCTTCTGATCCTTCCAGGGTTTTCAAAGGAATGAGAATGGCTGGTAGAGATGGTGGAAAACAAGTTATGGCAATTAGTTTAAGAGTGATGAAGATTATTCCTGAAGAGAATATATTGATAGTTAAAGGATCTGTTCCTGGTTCCAATGGTTCATATTTAATTATTTCGAAATAATGAAACTAGCAATTGTAGATAAAGAAGGAAAAGATACCGGGAAAAAGGCGGAACTTAAAGATTCTATTTTCGGTATTGAACCCAATGATCATGCCGTTTACCTGGATGTTAAGCATTATATGGCCAATCAAAGGCAAGGTACACATAAAACTAAAGAAAGAGGTGAAATTAGAGGAAGTACTGCCAAAATAAAAAAACAAAAGGGAACAGGAACAGCAAGGGCAGGTAGTAAAAAATCACCCATAATGCGGGGCGGTGGAAGAACGTTTGGTCCTAGACCAAGGAACTATGATTTTAAACTGAATAAAAAAGTGAGACAGCTGGCAAGAAAGTCAGCACTCTCATATAAGGCAAAAGAGAAGGCTATTATTGTCCTGGAAGACATGAAATTTGAGGAGCCAAAGACCAAAAATTTAGTTGATTTAAATGCGACTTTGAAAATCTCTGACAAAAAAACACTTTTCGTTTTATCCGAACAAAATAAAAACCTATACTTGTCATCGCGAAATTTAAAAAGCTCAGGGGTTGTAATTGCCTCAGAAATAAATACATACGAAATAATGAGGGCTTCAGCTTTGGTGCTTTTTGAAAGCTCTCTTGATGTTTTGGACAAAATTTTTACAACTTAGTAAAGAACTTTGTAATGAATATATTAATTAAACCTATAGTAACTGAGAAAATGACAAGACAGACAGAGGATCATAATCGCTATGGTTTTTTGGTTGAAAAAAAGGCTAATAAGATCCAGATACGAAAGGCTATTGAGGAAATTTACGGAGTTACTGTAGAGTCCGTTAATACAATGCGTTATGGTGGGAAAAAGAAAAGCCGGTTTACAAAATCGGGGATTTTAACCGGCAGGACCGATTCATATAAGAAAGCAATTATAACATTAGTTGAAGGAGATCAAATCGATTTCTACAGCAATATTTAAAGTTTGTTATGGCTGTAAAAAAAATAAAACCCGTTACACCGGGACAGAGATTTAAACTGGTAAATACATTTGAGGATATTACTTCGTCATCTCCTGAGAAATCGCTTATCCGTCCATTGAAAAAAACCGGAGGAAGGAATAATAAGGGCAGGATGACAATGAGATATCTTGGGGGTGGTCATAAAAGAAGGTACCGGTTAATAGATTTTAAAAGGGATAAAGAAGAAATGCCGGCCAGGGTAAAAACCATTGAATATGACCCTAACCGAACCACGCGGATAGCTTTGATAGTTTATAAAGATGGGGAGAAGAGATACATTATTTCCCCAAATGGATTAAAAGTAGGTGATACTGTAGAAGCAGGTAAAGGAGTTAGTCCTGATATAGGGAACACTCTTTATCTTTCTGATATTCCTCTTGGGACTGTAATTCATAATATTGAACTTCAACCTGGAAGGGGTGGAATTCTTGCCAGAAGTGGCGGTTCATATGCACAATTGACATCAAGGGAAGGAAAGTATGCTATTATCAAACTTCCATCAGGTGAGTCAAGAAAAGTGCTGGTAACCTGTAAGGGAACAATTGGTGCAGTTTCAAATGCTGACCATGACCTGGAAATATCTGGTAAAGCAGGAAGAAGCAGGTGGTTGGGAAGAAGACCACGAGTACGGGGTGTTGTAATGAATCCTGTTGACCATCCAATGGGAGGTGGTGAAGGAAAAGCTTCAGGTGGCCATCCAAGGTCAAGGAAAGGTCTTCCGGCTAAAGGTTATAAAACCAGGCCACGAAAAAAATATTCTGATAAGTATATTGTAGTTAAAAGAAAGAAAAAGAGATAGTAATTTAATTAACTAGTATAATGAGTCGATCACTTAAAAAAGGTCCTTTTATTGACTATAAGCTGGAGAAGCGTATTTTGGAGATGAACGAATCGGGTAAGAAGAAAGTTATTAAAACCTGGTCGAGGCGTTCAATGATTTCTCCTGATTTCGTTGGACATACGATTGCTGTTCATAACGGAAATAAATTTATTCCGGTTTATATTACAGAAAATATGGTGGGGCATAAATTTGGCGAATTTGCACCAACAAGAATTTTCCGCGGACATGGTGGAAGGGATAGATAATTTGTATCCGGCTTTTATAATATAAAAAAACCAGATGAGAAATGGGTTCAAGAAAAAGAAACAGAGCTGAAAAACTAAAGGAAGAAAGAACAAATAAGTATATGGCAGTTCTGAAAAATTGTCCTACCTCTCCAAGGAAGATGAGGCTTGTTGCTGATATGGTTAGAGGTGAAGATGTGAATAAAGCTCTTGATATGCTGAAATACAGTCCGAAAGAAGCTTCAGGAAAAGTAGAGAAATTGTTGCTCTCTGCTATTGCAAACTGGCAGAATAAAAATGAAGGAGTCAGGGTAGAAGACAGTAATCTTTTTATTAAAGAAATATTTGTTGACAGTGGGAGGATTCTAAAACGAATACGCCCGGCACCCCAGGGCAGGGCTCATAGAATAAGGAAAAGATCAAACCATGTAACAATGATATTAGGTAGTGTAAATTTAACTGAAGAACTTTCAACAAATAATAAATAGATGGGACAAAAAGTTAATCCGATAGGGAACAGATTAGGTATTATTAAGGGATGGGATTCCAACTGGTTCGGTGGAAAAGATTATACTGTTAAACTTGTAGAGGATGCTAAGATTAGGGAATATTTGAATGTGCGTCTTGCTAAGGCAAACGTTTCAAAGATCATTATCGAAAGAACCCTGAAGATGATTACCGTGACCGTTAATACAGCACGTCCGGGAATCATTATTGGTAAAGGCGGGCAAGAAGTTGATAAGCTGAAAGAAGAACTTAAGAAGATTACTAATAAAGAAATTCAGATTAATATTTTTGAAGTAAAACGGCCAGAACTGGATGCTACTATCGTTGCTAACAATATTGCCAGGCAACTTGAAGGAAAAATTTCTTACCGGAGAGCTATTAAAATGGCTATTGCTTCAACTATGAGGATGGGGGCTGAGGGAATTAAAGTGTTGATCTCGGGGAGATTAGGCGGGGCTGAAATGGCTCGGACAGAAACGTATAAGGAGGGCAGGATACCGTTACATACTTTCAGGGCCGATATTGACTATGCTCTGGGCGAGGCACTAACCAAAGTAGGTCTGATTGGAATCAAAATATGGATCTGCAAAGGTGAAATAATTGGTAAACGGGACCTTTCCCCAAATATTGGAGCTAAGAGTCCCAGAAGAGGACCAAGGAGAAGAAAATAAAATATGATCAAAAAGTTTTAACATACGAAAGCTGAAAGAAGATGTTACAGCCAAAGAAGACAAAATTTAGAAGAAGCCAGAAAGGAAAAATGAAAGGTAATGCTAAGAGGGGATATACTCTGGCTTTTGGTTCGTTCGGAATTAAAACTTTACAGGAAGCATGGATTACCGGAAGGCAAATTGAAGCAGCAAGGCAGGCTGTTACCCGTCATATGAAGCGGGAAGGACAGATATGGATAAGGATTTTTCCTGATAAACCTATCACTAAGAAACCTGCTGAAGTTAGAATGGGAAAGGGGAAAGGTGCTCCTGAGGGATTTGTTGCAACAGTATCACCCGGAAGGATCATAATTGAGGCTGAAGGTGTACCTAAAGCCATAGCAAAGGAAGCACTCAGACTTGCAGCACAGAAATTGCCTGTTACAACCAGGTTTGTTGTACGGAATGATTATGTTGAATAAACAATAATATAGTGATGGATACAGCTGAAATTAAAGGGTTAACCACTAAGGAAATTATTGAACGTATCGAAAATGAACAGAGTTTTTTAGGCAGGCAAAGAATGAATCATGCCGTGTCTCCGTTGGATAATCCTATGAAATTAAAAGAAAGTCGCAGAATTATTGCCAGATTAAAAACTATTCTGCGTCAAAGACAAATGAACGAGGAATCAAACAGTTAGTTTTCAATGGAAAAGAGAAATCTGAGAAAAGAAAGAATAGGGCTAGTGGTAAGTAATAAAATGGAGAAATCTATTGTAGTTGCTGTAAACCGAAAAATGAAGCACCCTATTTATGGTAAATTCGTGAACAAGACAAGTAAATTTGTTGCTCATGATGAAGAAAACAGGTGCAATATAGGCGACTTAGTAAAGATTATGGAAACCAGACCACTGAGCAAAAATAAAGTCTGGCGATTAGTTGAAGTAATTGAAAGAGTTAAATAGCTATGATACAGCAAGAAAGCAGATTATCAGTTGCAGATAATACAGGTGCAAAAGAAGTTCTTTGTATTCGTGTGCTTGGTGGTACGCGTAGAAGATATGCATCTATTGGTGACAAGATAATTGTTACAGTTAAAAGTGCTTTGCCTTCTGGTGAAGCCAAAAAAGGTATGGTAAGTACAGCTGTGGTTGTCAGAACCAAAAAGGAAATAAGGAGACCTGACGGATCATATATTCGCTTTGACGATAATGCTGTTGTTCTTTTGAATAACGTGAATGAGATCCGTGGAACAAGGATATTTGGTCCGGTTCCCAGGGAGCTACGTGAAAAGTATATGAAGATCATATCATTAGCGCCTGAAGTATTATAATTTTAAAAAGCATATTCAGATGCATAAGAAATTGCACATAAAAAAAGGAGATACGGTTGTTATTATTACAGGCGAATCAAAAGAACAACGTGGCAGAGTTTTAGAAGTTAATCGCAAAGCACAACGTGCTCTTGTTGAAGGGGTTAATATAATATCTAAACATACAAAGCCTGATGCTCAAAATCCGCAGGGAGGGATTGTGAAAAAAGAAGCCCCTGTTCATATTTCAAACCTGATGCTAATTGACCCTTCGAGTGGTGACCCAACACGGATTGGAAGAAAATATAATGATAAAAATAAATTGGTGCGTTATTCAAAAAAATCAGGGGAGGAATTTAAGTAATGGAAAATACGCTCACACTGAAAAAGAAATACGATGAGGAAATAATTCCCGCGTTGAAAAAGGAATTTGGATACAAATCAGTGATGCAGGTCCCAAAATTGCAGAAAATTATAATTAATCAGGGAATTGGCGAAGCTGTTGCCGACAAAAAGATGATAGATACCGGAGTGGATGAAATGACTGCTATTGCGGGTCAAAAAGCTGTACAAACCAAATCAAAAAAAGATATATCCAATTTCAAACTCAGAAAGGATATGCCTATTGGTGTTACAGTGACTTTGCGGAGGGATAGAATGTATGAATTTCTGGAAAGACTTATCCGTGTTACGATACCTCGTATAAGGGATTTTCGTGGTGTTAAAAACAAACTTGATGGACATGGGAATTATACTCTGGGAATTACTGAACAGATAATTTTTCCTGAAATCAATCTTGATAAAGTTAATAAAATTCAGGGGTTGCAGATATCATTTGTGTCTTCAGCTCAAACAGACGAAGAAGGATTAGCGCTATTAAGAGAATTCGGAATGCCTTTTAAAAACATTAAAAAATAGATCATATGGCAAAGGAATCAATGAAAGCCCGGGAAGTTAAGCGTAAAAAACTTGTTGATAAGTATGCTGAAAAAAGGGCAAAACTTAAAGCAGAAGGTGATTATGTTGGGTTAAGCCTACTACCACGAAATTCGAATCCAATTCGTTTGCATAACAGGTGCAATCTTACCGGTCGTCCGAAGGGATATATGAGACAGTTTGGTATTAGCAGGATTACTTTCCGCGAAATGGCAAATAAAGGTTTGATCCCCGGAGTAAAAAAAGCAAGTTGGTAAATTGTCTTATCCCGGTAACCGGAAAAAATGGAATAAAGAAATTAAACAGAGAACAAAATGACAGATCCAATAGCAGATTATCTTACGAGAATAAGAAATGCCATACTGGCAAATAATAAAGTGGTTGAAATTCCGGCTTCTAATCTAAAGAAGGATATGACCAAAATACTTTTTGATTCGGGCTATATTCTTAACTATAAGTTTGTGGATGATGATCTTCAGGGGATTATTAAAATAGCTTTGAAATATAATCCAGAAAATAAAAAATCAGCCATAAAATCGCTTAAGAGAGTGAGCCGTCCGGGTTTGAGAAAGTATACAAGTGCAAGCAAATTACCCAGAGTGCTTAATGGTCTTGGAATAGCAATTCTTTCAACTTCACAGGGTGTAATGACCAATAAAGCAGCAAGGAAGATGAATATTGGTGGTGAAGTTTTATGTTACGTACAATAAGTTTAAGGAGATTAAATAAATGTCGAGAATAGGAATTTTACCGATTCAATTACCAGAGGGAGTGACTGTTACAATGAATAATAATGTGATTGTTGTTAAAGGTCCCCTTGGTGAGTTGCATCAGGAAATAAACAAAGACATAAAGGTAAAGATTGAAGAAAATCATGTGGTTCTGGAAAGATCTACAGATCAGAAACGGCATAAAGCAATGCATGGACTCTATCGTTCATTGGTTTTTAATATGGTTACCGGCGTGTCCGAAGGATATACGATTCAACAGGAATTGGTTGGTGTTGGTTTCAAAGCTGAATCAAAGGGTCAAAGACTGGAACTAAATTTGGGTTATTCGCATGATATTTATATTGAATTACCTCCGGAAGTTAAAGTTGAGGCTAAAACTGAACGGAGAAAGAATCCTGTTATTACCTTAAAAAGTCATGATAAACAGCTTATTGGACAGGTGGCTGCAAAGATTCGTTCATTTCGTCCTCCTGAACCATATAAAGGCAAGGGGATTAAGTTTGTGGGTGAACAAATTAGAAAGAAGGCCGGAAAGGCTGCAAGTATTTAATAGTGTAAAATTAAGTAGGCTATGTCTTTAACAAAGAGTGAAAGAAGGCAAAAAATTAAAATGCGTATCCGTGGGAAACTTTCTGGTACGAGTGAAAAACCGAGAATGTCTGTGTTCAGAAGTAACAAGCAGATATATGTTCAGTTAGTTGATGATTTTCAGGGCAAAACTTTACTTGCAGCATCATCTCTTGAGAAGGTTATTGCAGATAAAAAGAATATCACAAAAACCGAGCAAGCCAAATTTGTCGGTAAATTGATTGCGGAAAAATGTAAGAAAGAGGGAATTAAGCAAGTAGTTTTTGATAGGAACGTATATTTATTCCATGGGAGAGTAAAATCATTAGCCGATGCAGCCCGGGAAAACGGGTTAAAAATTTAAGATTATGTCGAACAGTATTAGAAAAGTAAAAACCATCGATCTTGAACTCAAGGACCGACTTGTTGGTATCCAGAGGGTTACAAAGGTTACGAAAGGTGGTCGTACCTTTAGTTTTTCAGCAATTGTTGTTGTTGGTAATGAAGATGGAATAGTTGGATACGGATTAGGAAAGGCCAGTGAAGTTACAACTGCCATTGCAAAGGGTGTTGAAGATGCAAAAAAGAACCTTATTAAAGTGCCAATTATTAACGGTACAATTCCTCATGAGCAATTAGCAAAATTTGGTGGTGCAAAGGTCTTTATTAAACCTGCATCCAGTGGTACGGGTGTTAAAGCAGGGGGTGCAATGAGAGCTGTGCTTGAAAGTGTCGGAGTAAAGGATGTTCTTGCGAAATCAAAAGGATCATCAAACCCGCACAACCTGGTTAAAGCCACCATGCTGGCGTTGCTTGAATTAAGAGACGCATTTTCTGTGGCCCGGCAAAGAGGAATTTCGATGGATAAAGTTTTTAACGGTTAGATTAGAAAGATTTTAGTTATGGCAAAAATTCGTGTAACACAGGTAAAAAGTAAAATAGGTAGTGAAAAGCGTCAGAAAAGAACGCTTGAAGCACTTGGCCTGAAAAAAATGCACGGTTCTATTGAGGTAGAAGCTACTCCGCAAATATTAGGAATGGTTAATAAAGTTATCCACCTTGTGAAAGTTGAAAAATTGTAAGAATAATATATATGTTTCATTATTATGGATTTAAGTAATTTAAAACCTGCAGAAGGATCAATAAAAAAAGCAAAAAGGATTGGAAGAGGTCAGGGGTCTGGAAAAGGCGGCACTGCTACCAGGGGACATAAGGGGCAGAAATCAAGGTCAGGATACTCAAAGAAAATCGGTTTTGAAGGGGGACAAATGCCTCTGCACCGTAGGGTTCCGAAATATGGTTTCACAAATCCCACTCGGAAAGTGTATAAAGGGGTGAATCTGGATGTGATCCAGAATCTAGCTGAAAAGATAAAGACAGATAAAATAGATATTGAAACACTTGTGAAAGCTGGATTAGTATCCGGAAAAACTTTAGTGAAAATTCTTGGCAATGGCAAGTTGACAATGAAACTTGATGTGAAAGCACATGCTTTCTCAAAGTCAGCACAGGAAGCCATCGAATCTCAGAAAGGAACTGTTGAAAAAATAACTTTCTAATGAAAGCGATTAATACCATAAAGAATATTTTTAGAATTGAAGATCTTCGTAACAGGATCCTTTACACACTTGGTATATTATTAATTTACCGGTTAGGAAAATATGTTACCCTCCCTGGTATAGATCCTTCTCAGCTTGAGAATCTGCAGGCGCAAACAAAACAAGGAATAATGGGATTACTGGATATGTTTTCAGGAGGAGCATTTTCACAAGCATCGGTTTTTGCGCTTGGTATTATGCCATATATTTCTGCATCGATTGTGATACAATTAATGGGAATTGCTGTTCCGTATTTTCAGAGATTACAAAAAGAAGGGGAAAGTGGAAGAAGGAAGATTAACCAGATTACCAGGTATCTTACAGTTGGTATCTTAATCCTTCAGGCCCCAACATATCTTCTTAACCTGCATGCTCAACTTCCTGAAACTGCATTTGTACTTAAAGGGTCATTCTTTACTGTTTCATCTGTGATTATCCTTACTACAGGAACAATGTTTGTAATGTGGCTTGGCGAAAAAATCACAGATAAAGGAATTGGTAATGGTATCTCTCTGATTATTATGATAGGTATTATCGCACGTCTCCCGTCATCTCTGGTGTTTGAATTTGGGACACGTGTAAATGGTTCGGGTGGATTAGTTGGCTTATTACTTGAATTTGTGTTCCTTTTTATTGTAGTACTCGGTACAATTTTGCTTGTTCAGGGGACAAGAAGAATACCTGTTCAATATGCTAAAAGAATTGTAGGAAATAAACAATATGGAGGAGTTAGACAATATATCCCCCTAAAAGTTAATGCTGCAGGTGTTATGCCCATTATTTTTGCTCAGGCAATAATGATGTTGCCGATAATGCTTATTGGATATTCATCTTCAGACTCGGTGTCAGGATTTGCAGCAGCGTTTTCTAATATGTATGGGTTTTGGTATAGTTTTGTGTTTGGCATTATGATCATACTGTTTACATATTTCTATACTGCTATTACAATTAATCCTAACCAGATGGCTGAGGATATGAAAAAAAACGGGGGATTTATACCCGGAATTAAACCCGGACGTAAAACAGTTGAATTTCTTGATACGATTATGTCAAGGATAACCCTGCCGGGATCATTTTTTCTTGCATTAGTTGCAATACTTCCTGCTTTTGCTGTGAATCTTGGCGTGTCTGGACAATTTGCTCAATTCTATGGTGGAACTTCATTACTTATTTTGGTTGGTGTTGTTTTGGATACATTACAACAAATTGAAAGTCATCTATTAATGCGTCATTATGACGGTTTAATGAAATCAGGAAGAATAAAAGGCAGAACAGGTAGTGCTGCTATAATATAATAAGCGTTCTTTGATGTTAAATTACAAGACCGACAGGGAGATTGAGATACTTAGGGAGAACAACCTGCTTGTATCAAAAACACTTGCAGAGTTGGTAAAATATATCAAGCCTGGTGTCACAACCCGAAAACTTGATATAATTGCCGAAGAATATATCAGAGACCATGGATCTGAACCCGGGTTTAAGGGATACAGCGGGTTTCCTAATACCCTTTGTACTTCAGTTAACAGCCAGGTAGTTCATGGAATACCATCTGGATATGAATTAATTGAAGGTGATATTATTTCAATTGATTGTGGAGTTATTAATAATGGATTTTACGGGGATTCTGCATTTACATTCCCGGTTGGCAAGGTAGATGAGAAATTGATAAAATTGCTTAAATATACCCGCGAATCATTAGAGAAAGGTGTTGAGAAGGCAATTCATGGTAATAGACTTGGGGATATTAGTTTTGCTGTTCAGAAGCATGCTGAAAGTGGTGGTTTTTCTGTTGTTAGGGAAATGGTAGGACATGGTCTCGGAAAAAACCTGCATGAACAACCGGAAGTTCCCAATTATGGAAACAGGAACCAGGGCATTAAGTTAAAAAAAGGGCTTGTAATTTGTATTGAACCCATGATAAACATGGGAATGAAAGATATTACCCAGGACCCGAATGGCTGGACCATCCGGACAATGGACAATAAACCATCGGCACATTTTGAATATGCCGTTGCCATCGATCACGGGAAAGCAGATGTATTAACCACTTTCCGGTTTATCGATGAAATATTAAATAACTAAACAATTTAGTAATGGCGAAACAACAATCAATTGAACAGGATGGTACAATTATTGAAGCCCTGTCTAACGCAATGTTTCGTGTTGAGTTAGAAAACGGACACGTTATTACTGCTCATATTTCCGGGAAGATGCGAATGCATTATATCAAAATTCTTCCCGGGGATAAAGTTAAAGTTGAAATGTCACCTTATGATCTTACTAAGGGAAGAATAACGTTCAGGTATAAATAAAGAAAATAAATTGACCATGAAGGTAAAAGCATCTGTAAAGAAGCGTAGTTCTGACTGTAAAATCGTTAGAAGAAAAGGAAGACTTTACGTCATTAATAAGAAGAATCCCAGATTTAAACAAAGACAGGGATAATATTTTTTATTATAATTTATTAATTATAAGTTTCTATGGCAAGAATAGTAGGAGTTGATTTACCAAATGAAAAAAGAGGAGAAATAGGTTTAACCTATATCTACGGTATTGGAAAAAGTAATGCAGGTAAAATCCTCGATAAAGCTGGAATAGACCGGGACATGAAAGTTAAGGATTGGTCTGATGACCAGCTTAATGTAATAAGAAAGATCCTGAATGATGAATACAAGCTTGAAGGAGAGTTGCGTTCGGAAATGCAGATGAATATTAAGCGATTAATGGATATTGGCAGTTACCGTGGTATTCGTCATCGTACCGGGATGCCTGTAAGAGGTCAAGGCACAAAAAACAATGCCAGAACCCGTAAAGGCAGAAGGAAAACTATTGCTAATAAAAAGAAAGCTACAAAATAGACTAGAATATGGCTAAGAAGAAAGGTACTTCACGAAGAAAAGTGGTTAAGGTTGAATCCTACGGGCAAGCCCATATCCACGCCTCATTTAATAATATCATTATCTCTTTAACCAATAACTCAGGGCAAGTTATATCCTGGGCTTCGGCAGGAAAAATGGGATTCAGAGGTTCAAAGAAAAATACCCCTTATGCAGCACAAATGGCAGCTGAGGAATGTGCCAAGACGGCTTATGACAATGGTTTAAGAAAAGTGAAGGTGTTTGTAAAAGGTCCTGGCTCCGGAAGAGAATCTGCTATAAGAACTATACATTCAAATGGTATTGAGGTAACCGAAATTGTGGATGTTACACCTATGCCACATAACGGATGCAGACCGCCAAAAAGAAGAAGAGTTTAGTTTATTATATATAGGAAAACTTAAAATTAAAACAAGAGAAATATAAATGGCAAGATATATCGGACCAAAAACGAAAATTGCAAGAAAATTTGGCGATCCTATTTACGGACCCGATAAGTACTTTGAGAAAAAGAACTATCCGCCAGGACACCATGGGGCCAACAAAAGAAGAAGAAAAACTTCTGAATACGGAATCCAGCTGAAAGAAAAACAGAAAGCCAAATACACTTATGGTGTGTTGGAACGTCAGTTTGCAAAATTGTTTGATAAAGCTTTAAGAAGTAAGGGTGTTACAGGAGAAGTACTTCTCCAACTGCTTGAGTCAAGACTAGATAATGTAGTATTTCGTTTAGGCATTGCGCTAACCAGAAACGGCGCCCGGCAACTTATATCACATAAACACATAACTGTAAATGGAAAGGTTTCGAATATTCCATCATTTTTGCTTAAGACTGGTGATATTGTTGGTGTTCGTGAAAAATCAAAATCTCTTGAGGTAGTATTAAATTCTCTTGAGACTGTGCGATATTCTCACTCATCCTGGCTCGAATGGGATCAGGATCAGTTAGCAGGTAAGTTTTTAAATGTGCCTGAAAGAGAAGATATTCCTGAGAATATCAAAGAACAATTAATAGTTGAATTATACTC
>JADFUQ010000225.1 GCA_015222065.1 Bacteroidota bacterium | reverse complement strand
TCTGTGGTATTTGTTACTCGCTCCCACAAAAGCCCATGGCGCAAACCCGCTCGTGAACTTCCATGTGGAAAAATATGAATACTTTTAAGCAACCATTATTTATTCATTTTTGTTTGTGTATTTATAATACATGGACGTTTCATAATTTATAAACTTCTTAAATCTTTATTCGATATTCGATATTCGATATTCATTTTTTCTTTTTTTCGACTTGAAGATAACCTCTTAATATCTATAACAGAGTTATATCTCCAAAACAAGTGCCGAAGCACCACCTCCTCCGTTACATAATCCGGCAACTCCATATTTTGCATTATTTTGTTTTAAAACGTTAATCAATGTAACAACAATTCGCGCTCCGGAAGCACCTATTGGATGACCCAAAGAAACAGCTCCTCCTTTAATATTAACCTTATCACTTTTCAGGTCCAGTTCATTTAATGTAGCGATCATAGCGACTGAGAATGCTTCATTTATTTCATAATAATCAACATCATCCTGTTTCAAACCAGCTTTTTTCAAGGCTTTGTTAATTGCCTTTGCAGGAGCAGTTGTGAACCATTCAGGAGCCTGTGCAAAATCTGCATAACCAATAATTCGTGCTATTGGTTTTATACCTGTCTCCTCAGATTTTTCAGGAGACATCAATACAACCGCTGCAGCGCCGTCATTTATAGTTGAAGCATTAGCAGCAGTTACTGTACCATCTTTTTCAAAAACCGGTTTTAATTTCGGTATCTTTTCAAAATTTGTTTTCGTAAATTCCTCATCCACATCGACAATCACCGGATCACCTTTTCTTTGCTTGATCTCAACCGGGACAATTTCATCCTTAAAAAGTCCTTTTTCCGTAGCTGCAGCAGATCGCCTGTATGACTCCTCAGCATATTTATCCTGCTGCTCACGACTTATTTTCAGTTCGCGTGCACATAATTCTGCTGCACATCCCATATGAAAGTCGTTATACACATCCCATAAACCATCTTTTACCATGCCGTCAATTAGTTCTGAGTTTCCAAGCTTATGCCCTGTCCGGTGTCCCGGTAGATAAAACGGAACATTAGACATGCTCTCCATCCCGCCGGCAACAACAATATCATTATCACCGGTAATTATTGATTGTACGCCCAGCATAATAGCCTTCATTCCTGAGCTGCAAACCTTATTCACTGTAGTACATGGAGTGCAATCCGGTAATCCTGCAAAAATAGCAGCCTGCCTGGCAGGTGCCTGTCCAAGATCAGCTGAAAGAACATTTCCCATAAAAACTTCATTTACATCGCAACCGTCAATCCCGGCTCTCTGCATTGAGTTTTTAATTACAATGGCACCTAAAGAGGTTGCACTCAAAGAAGACAATGAACCTCCGAAACTGCCAACTGGTGTACGGGCAGCTGAAACAATATATACTTTCTTTTTTTCCATAAAATCTGTTTTATGTTAATTCAATAGTTTAAGTTTCTGATTTTCGGTTTTAATGTACAACTTATTTATATAAATACAAACATATTAAAACCGTTGAAAAGGTTACCAATTTGCTGAGTAGTTACTTAAAACCGGTCATACCGCTGATCCTCCAATTGGTCGCTGGCACTCTCTGTCTGCCCCCTTGAAATCAGACTCTGCCAGGAACGCCTTCGGCGCACTCTGGCAGGTCTTCTTCTTACTTCTTCACTCTTTGCTTTCTTCCTTCCAGCTTCCAGCTTCGACCACAGTGAAATATGCTCCTTCTCCAGTGAAATACTTTCGTACCTCAAATTTCACCCCGACACGGTCATTCTTCCCTGCGGGGCAGGCAGGGCAAGCGTCGCATTTCACGTGGCAGGCCTTCATCAATCATCATTCAACCTTCAAAGGGTAAATGACAACATATCATATGCCAGGAAAATATTCTCAGGAAGTTCTTT
>JADFUQ010000224.1 GCA_015222065.1 Bacteroidota bacterium | reverse complement strand
GAATATTGGAATGTTGGAATGTTGGAATACAAATTTAAACCCTCTATTAATGCTTTTCTTTCCATCTTTCCATCTTTCCATCTGACACCTACTTTATTTTTCTGAATTTGAGTATAGGTAAACTAAATATTAATTGCCTTATTATATGCTGCTGCTGCTGCTTCCATTACAGCTTCAGACATTGTTGGATGCGGGTGTACAGATTTGATCAATTCGGGGCCGGTAATTTCAAGTTTTCGTGCTACTACAATTTCCGCGATTATTTCAGTAACATTGGCACCTATCATATGTCCTCCTAACAACTCACCATATCTGGCATCAAATATCAATTTGACAAAACCTTCTTTTTCACCAATTGCCCTGGCTTTACCTGAAGCAATAAACGGAAATTTCCCGACTTTGATTTCATAACCTGCTTCTTTTGCCTCTTTTTCTGTCATACCAACCGATGCCACTTCCGGTGATGTATAGGTACATGATGGAAGATTTTTATAGTCAAGCTGTCCGGGTGTTTTTCCGGCAATATTCTCAACGCATATAATTCCCTCAGCAGAAGCAACATGAGCAAGTGATTGTCCATGTACAATATCTCCAATAGCATATATTCCTTTTACATTTGTCTGGTAATATTTATCAACCTTTACTTTGTCTTTATCCATCTTAATACCAATTTCCTCAAGACCAATATTTTCCAGGTTAGGAGTAATACCAACTGCAGACAGTACTATATCTGCTTCAATTTCCTTTTCCCCCTTCCTGGTTTTCACGTTTACTTTACATTTCTCTCCATTTATATCAACCTGTTCAACAAATGAACCGGTCATCACTTTCATACCTGCTTTCTTAAAAGATCGTTCAAGTTGCCTTGACACTTCTTCATCCTCAAGTGGTACAATATTTGGAAGGAACTCGACAAGAGTAACATTTACTCCTATAGAATTATAAAAATATGCAAACTCGCTTCCGATAGCCCCTGATCCGATAATAATCATAGATTCAGGCATCTTATTCAGGGTTATTGCTTCCCTGTACCCGATTATTTTTTTTCCGTCCAGCTTCAGGTTGGGCAATTCTTTCGGTCTGGCCCCTGTAGCCAGTATAATATGTGGCGCAACATACTCTTCATATTTACCATTATCCCCTTCTACCCTAACCTTATTTTTCCCGGCAAGTTTGCCGAAACCCTCTATATGGTCAATTTTATTCTTTTTAAAAAGATATTGGATCCCTTTACTCATTTCTTCTGCAACAGCCCTGCTTCTTTCTATCATTCCTTTTATATCAGGACTTACATCACCATTTATTTTAATCCCATAATCTACTGCATTCTTCACATTTTCATACACTTTTGCACTTTTCAACAACGATTTGGCAGGGATACAACCCCAATTAAGGCAGATACCACCTAATTCAGCCCTCTCCACAACAGCTACTTTTTTACCCAGTTGTGAGGCTCTTATTGCAGCAACATATCCTCCCGGTCCACTACCAATAATAATTATATCATAATTCATAAAATGCTCTGTTTGACTGTTTTATAATTATTTTCTTTATTGAATTTCAAATGGCAAATTTACAAAACAAAATTCACTTAAAAAAGGCTAAGGCTGAGGCTAAGGCTAAGGAATATTACTACTCATTTTTACCTTATGCTTCTTCCAAAATCAAAACATAAACGCAGAAAAATTACCTGCGGTGGGCTCGCAGATTCGGTTAATAGAATTCATGAATTTTTCAGGATAAATTTTATTTGTTCAATTTCTTGTCTTCTTCTTTCCTTAGCCTCAGCCTTAGCCTTAGCCTTGTTAATACAGATATTCAAATCTTATCATTCATTTAAATAAACCTTTTTAATTACCTTGCGAAACTATGTTCTTCCTTTGCATTATCCTCATACAAGATGAAGAATATGAACATAAAAGACCCTGATAAAAAGTTGTTATACTTACAGGAATTTATTGGACTGGAAATTAATATAA
Source organism: Bacteroidota bacterium (assembly GCA_015222065.1). Taxonomy (GTDB): domain Bacteria; phylum Bacteroidota; class Bacteroidia; order Bacteroidales; family VadinHA17; genus JADFUQ01. The sequence goes on along the minus strand of JADFUQ010000224.1, from coordinate 7,598 downwards.
GTAAATTTATTCACCAGACCCCTACTCAAGAACTTGCCGAACGAATTATAAATGAAGGTCTTGAGTTTGAGAATCATTTAATGCATACCACAGACCAGGTATCCGGTTTTGATCTTGTAGAACTAAACTATTTCCTTATGATCAGGAGGAATTATGGACAATTTACAATTGTTATTATTATTGCTGATGAACTAATTAATTATTTAATCCAAATAATAAAAGACACAAATATTCATTATTCAGAGATTCTCAGTAAAACTTTGCCAATGTGTAATTCTGAGGATACACCGATATATATTCTACCCGAACAATTTATTAAAGGGTATTTTAATCAAATTACACTTGAAAGAATCCTCAACCCAAAATTTGATCCATATTACAGGCCTCCCACAATTATTGAAAACTTTGAGTTCCTTACGAAGGATTTGTAAATGAAAAAGTGAACGACAAATTAAATATCGAATATCGATTAGCGAATAATGATTTTAGAAGTTAATTAAGTATAAATAAAACTAAAAACGAAATTCCTGTCGAGGGATACACCAAGCACATCAAAACTTTTATCTTTATAATCGTTATATACAGCTACCACATTAGGATTTTCTCTACGACAAGGGCTACACCATGCAGCCCAGAAGTCAATAAGCAAGTAATTTTCTCCCAATATTTATTTTACTTAGGAAAATACTTATCCAGTAATTGTCTTGCAGCTACGAAAGAACTTATTTTATCACTGAGTACCATTTTCCGGTATTTCTTAATTTGCTTAATGATTTCGGGGTGTTGGTAAAAACGATCTTTCAATTTATCGTTGATAGTCTCATACATCCAATACAAAGATTGACTTTTCCTTTTTTGCTCAAGGAATTTATTTGCCCTGGTAAACCGGCAATACTTATCTATTGTTTCCCACACATGACTTATACCTGTTCCATCTTTTGCTGAACAGATTAATACTTCAGGGGTCCATCCCGATTTTGTTGGTGGATATAGGTGTAAAGCATTCTGGTATTCCGCTTTAGCCCTGTTAGCATGAATTTTATTATCTCCATCGAATTTAGTAATAACCACGGTATCTGCCATCTCCATGATACCACGTTTAACTCCCTGTAATTCGTCACCCGCCCCTGCCAACATCAGAAGCAGAAAAAAATCCACCATTGAATGAACAGCGGTTTCAGATTGTCCAACTCCGACTGTTTCGACAAAAATTGTATCAAATCCGGCTGCTTCGCAAAGTACTATGGTTTCTCTTGTTTTTCGGGCAACCCCACCCAGTGTACCTGCAGATGGCGAAGGACGGATATATGCATTAATTTCAGCTGATAATTTTTCCATCCGGGTTTTATCACCAAGGATACTTCCTTTCGAGTACTCACTGCTCGGGTCAATTGCCAGCACAGCAAGTTTTCGTTTCATCCTGATCAGCTTATTGCCTAGAGCTTCGATAAAGGTACTTTTGCCTACCCCGGGAACTCCCGTGATGCCTATACGTACAGAATTTCCTGCATAGCCAAGACATTTTTCAATAACCTCCTGAGCAACTTCCTGATGCCTTGGAAGGTTGCTCTCGATAAGGGTAATTGCCTGGCTCAGTATTGTCCTGTTTCCTGTTAGGATACCATCCAAATATTCACCCGGGGCAAGTGTTTTTCTTTTTGCTTTTCTGTGCTTGTGCAAAGCATCTCCATTTATATTCTCCGGCTGGTGTACACCTTTATTTACACGTAAAGCACTTTTAAATTCGCGTGTCATATGCGGCAAGTTAATAAACAGAAATCAACTATCCGCAGAGTAACGGGTCTTTTTTTTTCCTATTTCGTCTGGGGGGAAGTCACTTCACCGGATACCCGAAGAATTATCCTTGAATTTTTCGGATCATTAGTAATAACAGTAATAGATTTATTCTGCCTTCCTTTGCGTGTTCCGGAGCTGAATATTGCTTTTATTGAACTGCTTTTTCCCGGCTCTATTACTTTATCTTTCGGACTAACAGCTGTACATCCGCAACTTGATTTTATTTTCCTTAAAATTAAGTTGTCTTTTCCAACATTCTTAAAAATGAAATTATGTTCAATTTTTGATCTCTGAGCCATCTTGCCAAAATTAAAATTTCTCCCATCCACAAATTCAATTTTAGCAGCATTAGCAAGTTCTTCGGTTGTCATCGAAGTAAAATCCTCAACGATAGTTGCAGATATTGTCAACTGGTTATTCCCTATCGCCTGCTCATTCGCCAGTACTTTTATCCTGTTAATCACAAAACCCCAATCATTTATTACACCTGCGTCATAAGTTGCTTCAATATAACCTTTCTGTTGCGGTTTAAGTGTTTCAGGAACAGCTTTAATTTGTATATGTTTAGGAACCTGATCGAATCTCAATGCCTGATTCTCTTTTGAAGTATTAATTATCTGCATCTGGATAGTTTTTTTCTCACCCTGGTTTATCCTGACAAAAGCCAAATGATTTGACTTGAATCTGATATCCCCAATCTGATATGGATAAATATCCTCAATAGTACGCTCTTTGGGAATAACTTCTCCTTTAATTCTCAGAAAAACTGCCTTTTTTGCAGCATTTGAAAAAACAGTAAGGCTTTTATTGAATCCCCCCGGACGATTTTTCGAAATATAGGTTGCCTTCACAAATCCTTTTCCTCCGGGCATTATCGGTTCTTTTGACCATGCAGGTGAAGTGCAACCACAGGAAGCTGTTACACGGTTAATAACCAATGGTACACTGCCCGTATTAGTAAAACTAAAGGTACAGGTAACATTACCATCCTCTTCTTTAAAAGTACCAAAATCATGAGTAAGCTTATCAAATGATATTGCAGCTTGTTTCTGCTGAGCCATTACTTCCGGTACCAGATTACCCATAAATAATAACAATAACAAACATGGAATTATCTTTTTCATAATAATATCAATTTTGTGTTGTATTTATTCTCTTTTCTTTTAAACGGATCAAAATTAAAAAAGTTTGGTTGAATATATAATTTTCGATTGAATTAACTTTTTATTTTTTTACTCTATCTTTATACCTTTACAAATAGTTATTACATGGAAGTGATATAACAAAAATTATTCCTTTTGGTGAATTACTTTCAAGTTAATTAGGAAGATATGAATAGACGCAGGGTGATAAACATCTCTTGTTTTATTTTTTTCCTGTTCGTGTATAGTCAAACATATGCCCAGTTTTATAACGGTCATCAGATGACTTTTGGGAAAAACAGGGTTCAATATTATGACTTTTACTGGTCCTTTTACCGTTTTGAGAAATTTGATATTTATTTCAATGAATTTGGAAAAGAACTTGCTGAATATACTGCCTCGGTTGCTGAAAAAAAACTTATGGAGATTGAGGATTACTTTGATTATTATCTGGATAAGAGGCTGATTTTTGTAGTTTACAATAAATTATCAGATTATAAACAAAGTAATCTGGGACAGGTTATCGGGACTGAAGACTACAATATCGGGGGATATACAAGGGTAATCCGCAATAAGGTGATACTATATTTTAATGGTATACATCCTGACTTTGAAAAACAGATTGCCGGAGCGATAACGGAGGTATTAGTTCAGGAAATGTTATATAGCGGGGATGTCAAGGACAGAATAGCCAGCTCAACTTTGATCAACCTCCCTGACTGGTATATTAAAGGATTAATTTCTTACATGTCAGACCCATGGAATATCCATATTGAAAACAGGGTAAAAGACGGCATAATGTCAGGCCGGTACAAAAAGTTTGACTGGCTTACCGGAACTGAAGCTGTTTATGCCGGGCATTCTTTCTGGCGATTTATTGCCAGGACTTATGGTGATCAGATCATACCTAATATTGTTTATCTTACAAGAATAAATAAAAATGCAGGTAAAGGTTTTTTATTTGTCCTGGGTAAAAAGATCAAACCCCTTTCAAAAGACTGGTTTGCTTATTATCATGACTATTTTGACGATAAGGGCAGGGAGATTCCTGAACAAGGAATGATGCTGAAATGGCCTAAATGTGCAAGGAGGTACCAGGAAATAAAGGTAAATCCTGAAAATCAACTTATTGCTTATGTTACAAAAGAGTTTGGGCAATACAAAGTATGGATTTACGACACCAATACCGGAAAACATAAAAAGATATTCCGAAGGGAACCTAAAGTAGAGCAGTTACCTGACAAATCTTACCCTATCCTGGCATGGCATCCAACCGGCAAATTACTGGCATTCATTTCAGAAGAGAAAGGAGGACTGGCCCTCTACCTTTACAGACTTTCGTCAGGTAATCTTGAAAGGATTAACCTCCTTTATTTTGATAAGATTCTTGATTTTTCATACTCGCCTGATGGGATAAAATTTGTGTTTTCGGCAGTAAAAGAAAGCAAAACTGATATATTTATTCATAATATTTCTTCCGGAACTAATGAACAAATAACCAATGATTTACCGGATGATTTAAACCCAAGATTTATTAGTGATGGAAAAGAAATTATTTTCAGTTCAAACAGGTCGAGTGATACCCTTAACCTTCCTGAAGAGGAACTCAATAACACAGACCTTACTTACGACCTGTTTATATACAATTACCAGAAAAAGTCTGATTATCTTATCCGTTTATCTGAAGGGAAATTTTATAATAAATTTGAACCATACAAGGTAAAAAATAATACATTCCTTTATGTCAACGATAAAAATGGGATATTGAATCGCTATATAGCCAGGTTTGATAGCACAATTAGTTTTATTGATACTACAACACATTATCGTTTCTTTTCGAAATCGAAGCCTTTAACCAATTATTCAAGGAATATTCTTGAGCATAATTACTCACCACAAACCGGACAAATCGGTGAAGTATTCTTTCATAATGGTAAATACAAGATGAGAACGGAGAAACTTGACACTGGTAATGTGATCACTGAAGAAAAAGTTACAACCACCAGTTATCAGAAAGAAAGATCGATAGAATTACAGGAATATGATAGTTTAGAAACACTGAAAAAGGAAGTAGCACTAAAATACAGAGCGATGATGGATACTCTGGAAAAGCCTCTTTCAAAATACTTTCAAACAGAAAAACTGATAGATGTTAACAACTATATTTTTGAAAAGGAGAAAAGGAATTATTTCCGGCAACAATTATTAAAGGAGTATCCTGATATTAACATTGATACAGGCGATTTCAGTTTGCCCAAAATCAGGATATATCAAACTTCGTTCTACAATAACTATATAGCCAGCCAGGTAGATTTCGGGTTTTTAAACAATTCTTATCAACCTTTTTCGGGAGGAGGTGGATATTATAATCCCGGCATAAACATGTTATTTAAAATCGGTGCAGACGATCTTTTTGAAAACTACAAAATTATTGGAGGCTTCCGGTTCGCCGGGAATTTTGACAGCAATGAATATCTCCTAAGCGTTGAAAACCTTAAAGGGAATTTTGACAAACAATTGACTTTCCATCGGTTGGCTATGAATGCCCGATCGGATGATGCTTTAATTAAAATATATACTCAGGAGCTTTTCTATTCAATGAGGTATCCGTTTAGTATGGTATCCGCACTTAAAGGCACTTTCAGTTTAAGAAATGACCGGAATATATATCTTTCAACTGATTTGAAAAACCTGCACAGGGAAAATAAAATGCGCACATGGGCTAGTATTAAGCTTGAATATATTTTTGATAATACCCGCCAAAGAGGCATTAATATTTATTACGGCACACGGCTAAAGCTTTTCGGCGAGATGTATAAACAAATTGACAGAAAAAAATCCGATCTGTTTGTGATCGGTGGAGATATAAGGCACTACTTGAAAATCCATCGCGATTTAATTTGGGCTAACAGATTGGCAGGAAGTACATCATTTGGCAGCAATAAACTTATCTACTTCATGGGGGGTGTAGATAACTGGATACCATTCCTGAGCAAAATAGAAACATTTGACCAATCTGTACAGGTTGCTAGCTCTCAAAATTATGCTTTTCAAACACTGGCAACCAATATGCGGGGTTTCTCACAAAATATCCGTAATGGAAATAGTTTTGTTCTCATAAACAGCGAGTTAAGATGGCCTTTTATCAGATACTTTGCAAACCATCCAATAGGCTCCGGGTTTTTTAACAACCTCCAGATTGTAGGCTTTGGAGATATTGGAACTGCATGGACCGGACTTCATCCATACCTGGGACAAAATGCGTATGACAGGGAAGTACATACTAACGGACCAATTACCGTTACCATTGATACTAACCGTGAACCAATTGTTGCAGGGTTCGGTTTTGGTCTGCGGAGTCAGCTTTTTGGATATTTTATAAGAGCTGACTGGGCATGGGGAATAGAGAATTACATTTTGTTGCCCAGGGTATTTTACATTTCCCTAAACCTTGATTTCTAATAAACAGGATATTATGGGTCTTAAAGAAAAAATAATTCGTCTGGCTGACAGATACTACGATGAAATTGTGCAAATAAGAAGATACATCCATGAGAATCCTGAACTATCTTATCACGAGTATGAAACATCTGCTTTTATCGAAAAAATGCTCCTGGAATATGGCATAAATTACAAAAAAGGTTTTGTTAAAACCGGGATAATTGCATGGCTCCGGGGAGCAAAACCGGGCCGAGTAATAGGTCTCCGGGCTGAACTTGATGCGCTGCCCATTACAGAGAATAACCAGGTAAGCTATAAGTCAAAAAGGGATGGAATTATGCATGCCTGTGGTCATGATGCACATTTAGCTATGTTACTGGGTACAATGAAAATACTCAAAGAGTTAAAAAAAGATTTGCCCGGCACTGTATTGTTTATTTTTCAGCCTGCTGAAGAACTTGTTCCCGGAGGTGCAAAACCAATGATGGAAAATGGTGCATTGGACGAAATAAAACCTGACCTGATACTAGCCCAGCATGTTTATCCTGAACTTGAAGCCGGGAAGGTTGGATATAAGGCAGGGGAATATATGGCATCTTCTGACGAAATTTATGTTACGATTCAAGGTAAAGGCGGGCATGCTGCCATTCCTGAGAAAAGAGATGATACAATACTGGCAGCTGCCAGATTACTTATCCTTCTTTATAAAAAAATTAATAAGCCATTGCCCGGAAAGCCCCCAACCATTCTTGCTTTTGGTAAAATTGACGGACCAGGTACAACAAATGTGGTTCCCTCCGAAGTAAAAATTGTTGGTACATTCAGAACTTTTGATGAGAACTGGAGAAAAGCTGCTCATCGTGAAATGAAAAAAATTGTTGCTGAATTTGAGGAAGAAGAAAGCATTGGTGCAAAACTTAACATTAAGAAAGGATATCCTGTTTTACGGAATGATGTGAAAATTACTAAATCTGCAATCCGGTTGTCCGGAGCTTTTCTTGGTAAAAAAAATGTTGTAAGTCTTGAGCAAAGAATGACCTCAGAAGATTTCGCCAATTATTCACATTCCTATCCTGTCTGTTTCTACCGGCTGGGGACCGGGATTAAAGGGAAAGAATCTGCACTTCATACATCTGATTTCAATATTGATGAAAATGCTTTAGCTACAGGAATGGGAAACCTTTCCTGGCTGGCATGTTCTCTACTGGAGGAAATGAG
>JADFUQ010000223.1 GCA_015222065.1 Bacteroidota bacterium | reverse complement strand
GTCCCGCCTTTTGCAGGCAAAGTATCAATCCTAACCTTTTCTTTGCCAAATTCTTTCTCGTTTGGTTCTTTTAGTAAAGAAGCAACTGGAACACCAATATTTTTTTTAATGTCATCAGGATTACGTTCATAAACCACTTTAAAATGCTTCCGTTTAATAATCCGCTCAGCATGCTTATGCCCAGGTTGAGATGCATCTGAAGCGGCTCGCCTTAACGCACTTGTTATTTCAGCATCGGTAAATAATAAAAATTCATCGGGTTCTGTCGAAAATTCACCTTGTTCAAGCCAATCTAAGAGAAAATCTTTTAAGTGAATATCGTAAATCCTTCTTATGGGGTGAAAATAGACCTGTGAAAACATAAAATAACGAGCCAAAAGTAAAGCTTCTGCTGAATGCATTCCGCCGCTTTCAACGCCAAGAGACGGCTCATTGGATATTTCTCCTTCTTTACCAGAAGCAGGAGGCGGGAGGATACGCAACGAGTCTATTAACCGGAAATGATCAAACTTACCATAAGCGACACCCGTATGAAATGAATCTCGAAGTAAATAATCCATTCTATCAGCACCAAACGCATCTCCAACAATAATTTCAGCAAGCATGATTTCCCAGTCTGTAAATTCTAAGTCTGGCGCTTCCTTTTTCCCCAGAGCCAGTTTTACGATATGTTCAGGTTTTAATGGAGGTTCCAAATCGTCCCAGATTGGTTGCATTTGGTCACTGAAAATGAGTTCCCTGGTAATTTTTTCATGATTCCAGGCGTTAGGCAATAGTTCATCCTCTGAAGCATGAGAAAACGGTAAATGCCCAATATCATGGCACAATGCAGCCATCCTGAGGATACGCCGCCAATACTTGCATTTATCCGGATCGTTAATTTGGGGAAAAAGGTCGCGGATATTATCTGATAAGTGCTCAGGGTTCGTTACAACATCAAAAATACGGCTTGCCAATTCCATTACACCGAGAGAATGCTCAAAGCGCTTATGAGTAGCACCAGGGTAAAGGAGATATGTTAAAGCCAATTGATTTATATGGCGCAACCGTTGAACCGGCTGTGAACCCAAAACCTGTCGTTCTTGTGAATCAAGTTTGATAAATACATGAATTGGATCTCGTATTTCATGAATGTTTTTAATCATTTTGGATTGATTCTGCCAGGTTATGTAGCAGTTGCTTAAAATTGAACGGAACCGGAAAATGCAATCAAATTGTTTATAACAAAAGTAGTTGGTCCAATAATCCTGAGAATTACAGTAGTATTTTGTTACTGGTTAATGGCATATTTTGATATTGGTAAAGCATTATCAATTGATTGCAACCTAATAATTTCGAAACTGATTTGCTCAGTGTCAAAGTGAAGGTAACGTTGCATTGTTGTAGCGCTGAAATATTTACCTTTTTCATTAACAATCATATCAACGCCGTCTGTATGGATAACAAGCCGGGCAAGTGGTTCGTCGGAATCTGGCAGGAGTTTGGTAAGGTTTTTTATTCCCTTTTTTATCTTTTGAAGACTAAG
>JADFUQ010000222.1 GCA_015222065.1 Bacteroidota bacterium | reverse complement strand
TGAAAAGTGCTTTTACTTTGTCCTCTTAGCACAGTGTTTTGGTGTATTACTTTATACACCTTTTCAAAGCCTTCCACTGTCTGAATGGCTTTGTCTACGATCTTTGATCTTTCTTTTCTCATGATACTGAATGTTAAATGAATATTTAATTTTGGGGAGCTCATTACTCCCCTTCAGTATCTTTTTACGTATAGAATAGCTATCCCGCCGAAGCGGGATTTAGTTCAACAAAAGCTAAATGCAAGCGGGTGGAAAGTGCAATTATGAAACGAAATACTATAAATAAACAACAGCACGGTCAGATAGGTTAGTGCCCTGGAATACCCGCCAGCATTTAGCAGTACCGTTAATAAACAACTCGATTTGCCCCCCAATACGCTCCCTAAAAACACTAAACCCTCTGTAAAACAGAGGGTTTAGTGTTGTTTTTGTGATCCCGGCGGGATTCAAACCCACGACCTTCAGAACCGGAATCTGACGTTCTATTCAACTGAACTACGGGACCTGTAATATTTCTATACAATAATAATCAATAAACCGGAATCTGATGCTCCCGAATAAAAATCTACTATTGCAAAAGGCAAATTTAAGAAATTTATAATTATGAGATGATCAATACTAAACATAAACTTTTAATTGAAAATTCATAAAGATTCCCTAATTTCGCAAGTTGTATTTTTTACAAAAAGAAAAGCAAACCATTTATGGAATATAAATTTAACGAGATAGAAAAAAAGTGGCAGAAATACTGGGATGAAAATAAAACCTTTAATGTAGAAGTTGATCATTCAAAACCTAAGTTTTTTATTCTTGACATGTTCCCGTATCCATCAGGAAGCGGGCTTCATGTTGGGCATCCCGAAGGATATACAGCCACTGATATTGTGGGGCGGTTCAAGCGTATGAAAGGGTACAATGTTCTGCATCCGATGGGATGGGACAGTTTCGGATTACCAACGGAAAATTATGCTATAAAAACCGGTACACATCCAAATATCATTACACAAAAAAATATTCAGGTATTTAAAAGACAATTAAAATCATTGGGGTTTGCTTATGATTGGAACAGGGAAATTGCCACAAGCGATAATAAATATTACAAATGGACACAGTGGATATTTACCAAATTGTACAACAAAGGTCTTGCCTATGAAGATGAGATACAGGTAAACTGGTGCCCTGATCTGAAAATTGTTCTGGCTAACGAAGAAATAGTTGATGGAAAATCAGAACTTGGAGGCCATACGGTTATTCGTAAACCAATGCGGCAATGGATGCTGAAAATCACTGAATATGCCGATAGACTTCTGGAAGATCTGGACGAGCTTGACTGGCCGGAAAACATCAAGGAGATGCAACGTAACTGGATCGGCAAATCTGAAGGAGCCAATATTAAATTTGTAATTGCTGATTTTAATCAAACAATTGAGGTTTTTACTACACGATCTGACACCCTGTTTGGTGCTACGTATATGGTGCTGGCTCCCGAACACGAACTGGTAACCAGGATAACTACCCCGAAAAACAAGAAAGAGGTAGAGGAATATATTCAAAAAGCAACTGTTAAAAGCGACCTGGAACGAACAGATCTTGCAAAGGAAAAAACAGGGGTTTTTACCGGGGCATATGCCATTAATCCTGTAAATAATCAAAAAATTCCCATATGGGTAGCCGACTATGTATTAATATCTTATGGATCGGGTGCTATTATGGCTGTTCCCGCACATGATCAGCGGGACTGGGAATTTGCCCGTCATTTTGATCTTCCTGTTATTCCCGTACTGGAAGGCGGGGATATTGAAAAAGAAGCATTTGTTCAAGACGGGCTACATATCAATTCCGGCTTCCTGGATGGTCTCGGTAAAGAGGATGCAGTAAACAAAATGGACAACTGGCTTATTGAGAACAAATTAGGTGAAAAAGAGATTAATTATAAATTACGTGACTGGGTATTTTCCAGGCAACGGTACTGGGGCGAACCATTCCCTGTCCTGAAATATGAAGATGGTACTGTTCGTTGTCTGGATGAAGATGAACTTCCTGTCACTTTGCCGGAAGTTGACAAATATGAACCCTC
>JADFUQ010000221.1 GCA_015222065.1 Bacteroidota bacterium | reverse complement strand
TTTTGCCAACTGCTAACTATTCCTAATACGTCAATATTAAGTTGACACGACAATAGTATTATTCTATCAATTTATTTAAAAAAATTCCCTATTTTCAACCCAAAATAAACTGTCCGTGGGTTCATTGGCCCGTATATATATCCCGGATCGCGGTCGATCCCCGAATCAAAATCGTCCTGATAAGAATTAAAAATATTTTTAATACCGGAAAATATTTGCAGTGTTGTACCATTAAGTTTTATGTTATGACGGACTTTAATTCCTAAATCAAAGAAAATATCTGATTCCCTAAGTTCTCCCTCTTCAGGATTTGGTATTTGTGTTCCAAAATAGGGAACTAACATTTTACCAGTGTAATTTCCTGTTGAAGAAATGCCCCAGTTTTTAACCGGGTTCCAATCGAGTGTCATGTAACCGTAACTATCGGGAGTTCTGAAAAAGCGCTTTTTATTAAATTCTTGTACTTCTTCATATCTATTGCTTTGCACTGTAAAGCCTGATTTTAATGAAAATTCACTGTTTGGAACTATGTTAAATTCAATATTTACTCCTTGTACTATTGCTCCTTCTTCAGCATTAACACGAGTATAAACAACTACGCCATTAGCATCAGGTTCGCTATATTCATTAGCAAACGGGTCGTTCAGCTTTGTATAGAAACCTTCTAATAATAATCCAACATGTACATTCTCAATTTTTTTATTAAAGTCGAGTGATGCCATAAAACTATGACTGGTTTCCTGCTTTAGATTAGGATCGTTTTGATGAATTACCTGTCGTGAACCGGAAGTTTCAATATGCAAATCCTCATCAAATATCTGTGGTGCTCTGTAGCCTTGCGAATAGCTTACACGTGCCTGAAGGTATTCCTTGATATTGTATAAAATGTTTATCCTCGGGCTCAGTACATTTCCGGTTTTTTCAATGTTAGTATGTCCTTTATCAACCACTTTATAGTTATCGAATCTTGCCCCGGCTATAACTTTCATTTTCTCCCAGCTAATTTCATATTGCGAAAATACCCCAAAAGTGTTGGTGCTCTGGTCTGCAATAACTACGTTATCAGTATGTGGAATACCAACTATAGAACCATCAATAATAACAGCGTTATCATAATCCGGATAACCCAGTTTATTATCCTTTAGCCATGCCCTCTGGTTTTCCATACCAAAAATAAGGTTAGAGGTTCCTAATACCGCGTTGTACTGAGTACCCGCGATATATGTAAAATCAGTCGTTTTCCCATAGTCACTTAATGATTGTTCTGCTCCATAATATGAGTCTCTGTTAACATTTTGACCTGATGTATAAACAGAAAACTGATCATTGTCCCTGAAGAACTTCTCATAGGTAAGTGCTCCTGTTGTAATATTGTGTTTTAAAGCTTCTGCAATGCCTGCTTCATGAACCGGGTATTCATGTTTATCTCCGCCCCGTCTGTCTTCCTTTATATTAAAAAAATCAACTGTTATTTTACTCCGGCTGTCTAAACGATGAAAAAGTCGTGTGCCAATCGTTGTATTTCTTAAAGATGCTATTTCCGAAAAACTATCATTATCAGCATCAAAGGGTTCTCTGTCGCGATAAAATCCAAATATAGCCATACCTGACTTATTATCAGAAGAAATTAATGATGTATTAAAATTAACCGAATAATCCAGAGCAGGATCTCCTGAACCATTAATCCCAACGCCGGTTGCCCCACTGTTTAAACCGAATTCGTAAGAGTTGTTTATGGGATCTTTAAGGATTAAATTAATTGTTCCGGCAATTGCATTACTACCATATAATGCAGAACCTCCGCCACGTATTACTTCAACACGTTCAATCATTGAAGATGGTATTAATTCCAGCCCGTAAACTCCAGCTAATCCGCTAAAAATCGGTCGGCTGTTAATCAATATCTGCGAATACGGCCCTTCCATTCCATTCATTCTTACCTGGCTGAATCCACAATTCTGACAATTATTCTCTATCCGTATACCGGGGCAAAAGTTTAGTCCTTCACTTAAGGTTACCGATTGTGTTGTAGCAAACAATTTTGGAGTTATAGTATTAACAATAACAGAAGATTCTTTTCGGTTTGTTTTATTTCTGTCTCCGGTAATAACTACTTTCTCCAGACCCAAAAAATCCTCTTCTAATTCAAATTTAACTACTTTTGTCTCTCCTGTTTTTATCGTTATTTCTTCTTCTTTTGGTTTATATCCTAATGACTGTACCCTGAGTATATGTGTTCCTTCAGGTAGATTAATTATTCGGTAATGACCTGTTTCATCAGTGGTTGTCCCGATTGTTGTTCCTTTAATAAGAACCGTTGCATAAGGAATATGTTTCCCATTACAAACAACATGCCCTACTATATTTGCATCGGTTTTAACTTTTTGGGCATAATTGGTATTTATGATTATAAGAAATGCTATGAAAAGTATAACTATTTTTTTCATGATAAATATTTATTTAAAAGCTGATATAATTTGTAATGTCAAATGGTTAAAATATGCATACCTCATTACAACATTATTGATAATTACTCTAAAAAATAAGTTAAGAAATGATATTGATTTGAAGAATTAGACTAAAGGCGGTGCCCTGCCCAGGTAGAGGATTTTATAACCTTGAGTATAGAATACCCGGTTAATTACAATATAACTTTGCTTTTTTGTAACATTTAAGACAATAAAAGAAATAAATGTGAATATGAAAAGTAGCTGAAGATTCTTTAGGAATATTAATTCTGTTTTTGAATGATGATGTGATTTGATTGGTGCAGAATCGTTTGACTTATTATATGGATGAGCATGTGTTACAATATTTCCGTTGGCTAATTGATGACTGTGAAGAAACATGACATTGTTGATTATCAACAAGCCACTAATGACAATCATACAAATTATTGCAATTTTTTTTGTTATATTTCTAACCAAAGTTTTCATTTAACCGATAAAAATAAACAAAAAATTCGTAACATTAAAAAATAAAACTTTTACGAGTTGATTTTAGCGGTCGGTTGTCATTTCTTCTATTTCAATATAACCATAGTAGCACCGTAACCATATTCTTTAAAAGAGGCATCCTGATATTTAATATAGTCGTATTGTGTATCAAGTAGTTTTCTCACTTCAAATTTCAACTTTCCGTTACCCAAACCATGAATAAAAACTATCCTTTTCTGATTGCTATTTATTGCTCCCTCAAGAGCAGTTGTGAACCTGTCAAGTTGCACCCTGAGTATCTCCCCGTTTGACATACCCCGGTAATCATCAAGTATTTCCCCGATATGAAGATCAACCTCACTGATATCGTCGTTTTTCTTTTCGGGTTTAGGTTTTCTTACAGGTATATCTTTATTCTTTATTTCCCTTGTCAAATACATCTCCTCCATTTCTTTTTTATCAGAGACATTATTTTCAATCTTATTTGAATATACCGGAATTATAACTGCTTCTTCATCAAAATATTCATTCTCCTTATAATATTTCCTCTCAAGCAGATCAACAGAGGAAAGATCAATTATTGTGTTAAAAGGAACCAAAAACCTGTATATCCCATCTTTAAAAAATATGCAATGAAACCGGAGTTTCTTACCCATAGCATCAAGTTCATTAATATCCCCGTCACGAATAAGTATCTTTGTATCCGCCTCAAGTTTTTCGCCCGAAATAACATTTACATTACCGGCCTTTTGCTTTCCAAGGTTATAATAGATATTGTAAGGACCATCATTTATCAGATACATTTCAAAATCAGGTGAATTATCCTCAGCGTGCACGGTGCGTATATAAGCAATATTAATTATCTGGTTACTTTGTTCATCCAGTGATTCAGAATCAGTGGATTCATTATAAGTTAAATTATCTTTATTCCCCTGATCAGCATTTATTTCGTCACTTTTCTCTGAAAATGAATCGGAATATTCAATTGAATCACCTGTTGGAATTAATTCGTTTTTCAAAACAGGAACCTCGAAACCTTCTTCTATCTTTACAAGAACAGTCTTTTCATTCAGAAACCCTGTAACAATCCCCTTACTTGTGTCATTTAAAAATTTAACCTTCTCACCTATTCTGAACTTCATAATTATAATTGTTTAATCAAATATTTGATTCATCCAACTAATTTAGTACTTGTCCATAAAGTAGGTATAAATTGATTTAAGAACAAGGAACACCGATTAACGATTTGCGAAGTAGGTGAAAATCTGAAATCTAAAATCGTTAATCCTTGTTCGATATTCAAAATACTTCTATTATTCTTACATTATAGACAGATACTAATTAGTAGTTAAATGATAATATTGATATATGTATAATACTGATACTTTAACCAATAAACTGAATATCTTTATTGCACGTAGGACATTTCATACAAATACCTCCTGATATTTCGATGAATCATTCAATCTTCTAATTTGCTTCAGTGCAACAATAAGAATCTAATATTTTATCAGTTTTCAATCGCAACAAATTTACCTATTTTTGCAACAATAGGAAAAACCACCAATATTGACAGAGAAACGACAAATAACCGGAGAAAAGATAGCTGAAAACATTCGTATGGATGAGTATTCCTATCCTTTACCTGAAGAGAGGATTGCAAAATACCCTTTAAAGAAAAGAGACAATTCAAAATTACTTGTTTATAAAAATGGGGAGATCAGCCATGATGATTTTGGCAACCTTGTCGATTATCTTAACTCCGGATCTTTGCTTGTTTTTAATGATACAAAAGTCATACAGGCAAGGTTGGAATTCAGGAAAGATACAGGTGCAAGAATAGAAATATTTTGTCTTGAACCCAAAACCCCGGCAGACTACATGCTTACATTTCAGGCTACAGGTTCAGTAACCTGGCGGTGTATTGTAGGTAATCTAAGTAAATGGAAAGGACAAACATTATGCAGGACTATCACAACAGAACGAAGTGAATTTAACCTGTTTGCCGAACGAATTGGCGAAGAAGAGGGAGAGCAGATAGTTAAATTTTCATGGAATAATATAGAAATCTCTTTTGGTGAGATACTTGAAACTACAGGACTTACTCCTATCCCACCATACCTGAACAGGAATTCTGAAGAGATTGATAAAAGAAGATACCAAACCATTTATTCGAAATGGAAAGGGTCTGTTGCAGCCCCAACTGCAGGTTTTCATTTCACAGATGAGGTACTTAAAGACCTGGACAGGAAGAAAATCACCAGGGCACAGGTAACATTGCATATTGGAACAGGCACTTTCAAACCGGTAAAAAGTCATACAGCCCGGGGACACAAAATGCATACTGAAAGGTTTTTTATCAGGAAACCGGATTTGCTCAGATTGGCAGAAAACAAACAAATTATTCCCGTAGGTACAACATCATTGCGTACTTTGGAAAGTCTATACTGGTTGGCAAGGAAAATAAAGCAAAACCCTGAAATTAATCCTGATAACCTTACAATTAATCAATGGGAACCATATCAACAGGATGTTTCCCTTTCAAGAAATGAGATTGTTGAAACACTTCTTGAGTTTATGGATAAGAATGGGAAAACTAAAATTGAGGCTTCTACAGAAATTATGATCATCCCGGGTTATAAATTCAGGATGACTGATGGATTAATAACCAATTATCATCAGCCTCACAGCACACTTTTATTACTTATAGCTGCTTTTGTGGGAGAAGACTGGAAAAAGATATATCAATACTCTCTTGAAAACAACTTCCGTTTCCTGAGTTACGGAGACAGTTCATTGTTGTTACCGGACTAATGTCATATTTTCGTCAATATAATACCCTATTTAAGAGCTGTGATGCAGTGATGCAGTGTTTCGGGTCCAGAATTTCTCCAAATCTTTGATTTGGTTAGAAACTTGTGGATGCTCGCAAATTAATGTCCTATCGGGACTAATTTTCGGCATTACGAGTTACGTGTTTCGGGTTGTTAAGTAATCATTAGGTAGTTTACCATGTGAAACAGCAACTTCGTTGCTCCTGCTGCGCAGGGTTTCACGGGGGGCATTAAGAGAGACTATTCGAAATTCACAAAAAGCATAGCTTTATTTTACTTCAACTGCTTTTGAAACAGAAATTTTACCTAAAATATTTTCATTCTTTTTCCGGAAAATAAAATAAGCATATCCATCATAAACACCAATTCCTTCTATTCTTGTAATATCCTGTAAATTTTTTAGCTCATACGATTCCTGCACTGTTTTGCTTTTAGATTCGATTTGGGCTGCCTGAAACTTCTTGAAAGAAAATAGAGTTCCAAGACAAATGCCTATTATCAATATGGTTAATACTTTAAGAAAATTACTGATTTTTAATTTATCAAGTATTATTTTAATCATGGTTGATTGTTTAATAATTATTAAATTAAATCTTGAATTTCTTTTAAATTATTTTCTAATCTTGTAAGATTAGATTCAAAATATTTTCTCATTTTTTTCCTTACCCACCATTTTATTATAATTGCAACTATCCCTCCGAAAATTAAGCCCCAGATAGCATCATCCGTCACCAATACTTTTATCATATCCTCTTTTTCAAAAAAAACATAGATTGAAATCATTAAAAGAATAACAAATGGAATTATTATTAAAGAACTTAATTTCGTCCCAATCAGATATCTTTTTATTAACCTTATTTTTTGTTGTATCATTTTTTTTAAATTACCATTGGCTATTTTGATCGAATTAAGCTTATAATAACCTTTTAAGTATTCTGTCAAAAAGAAAATAGTTAAAATGATTAATAACAAATTCACAAAAACAAAATTCAAATCATCAAATCTTAAAACAGATGTAATAACCAGGTAAAGTAATAATCCGATACTTAAAATAATTGAAATGATAAACCAGAGAATAAATTTTCTCATAATAGTTCTACTTTTTTGATTAAATAATTTTCCTATCTCTTCTTTGCTAAAATGCTCTATGGAGCGACTAGCACCTTGCCATGTGTTTTTTATTTCATCCTTGTCCATAATTTTTATTCTTTAATGTGATTTTCAATTTTTCTTTTATTCTTGATATTTTAACACCAACATTATTTTTTGATATACCAATTATCTCTCCGATTTCGTTATAAGATTTTTCATCCAAATACAA
>JADFUQ010000220.1 GCA_015222065.1 Bacteroidota bacterium | reverse complement strand
GCATCGGCAATTGACCAAACACACCCGTTTGAGATCCTCGGCACGGTGGCAGGAGATGATACCATTCTGATAGTACCACGCGACGGAGCTTCACGGAATGATGTATCTAATAAATTGGCCGGACTATTCCCTGAGTTTCAGGAACAATAAGAAAGAAAAAATAACATTGTAAATTGCACAAGTCCAATTATTTTAATGAAATGATTTATTGTGAAAACAGAATCTGATTCGTATGAAAAAATTTAAAGTTACCGTTGCAGGGAAAGAACATCTGGGTTATGTACCCGAGATTGAAAAAGCAATATTATCTGCATCAAAGATAAAAGGAACCGGGCTGGCCAAAAGATCCGGGGATTATATTAAAGAAAAGATACTGGAAGGGAAGGCCATTATCGCAATATTCGATAATAAGAAATTTGCCGGATTTTGTTACATCGAGTCGTGGGGCCATAAACGGTTTGTGGCAAATTCCGGACTTATCGTGCTTGATGAATTCCGGGGAATGGGACTGGCTATGAATATTAAACGGGAGGCTTTTAAACTTTCCCGGATACTGTTTCCGGCAGCTAAACTTTTCGGTCTGACTACCAGTCTGGTGGTTATGAAGATAAACTCAGCCCTGGGCTACCAACCGGTAACCTTTTCTGAACTGACCGATGATGATGAGTTCTGGAAGGGATGCAAGACCTGTGCCTATTATGATATCCTCTTCAGAACCAACAGGACGCATTGTCTGTGTACAGCCATGCTATGTGACCCTGCAAAAGCCGGAAAAAACGGCAAGAAAATTCACAAAATAAAAGGTCAGCTTATCAGACGATTTGTAAAGGAGAAGAGTTGAGGAAAAGGCAAAAGACAGAAGGCAGAAGGCAAAAGGGAAGAAAGAAGAGGGGAAGATGAGAAAGTGAGAAGATGAGAAAGTGAGAAGGGGGAAAGAAGGGGTAAGACCTGCCAGAGTGCGCCGAAGGTGCTCCTGGCAGAGTCGGAAGGAATAAAGAGCGATGAGAGATGAGAAATGAGAGATGACAGACAAATGCATAAATATACAATATGAAAGAAAAAATAGTGCTGGCTTTTAGCGGCGGACTGGACACATCTTTTTGTGTTAAATACCTTACGGAAGAAAAAGACCTGGAAGTATATACCGCATTTGTAAATACCGGTGGTTTTGATAAACAGGAAGTGAATAAGATCCGTGAAAAAGCTATTGCTCTTGGCGTCAGACATCACGAAAATATAGATGTTGCTAAACGGTATTATCAGGAATGTATCAGGTACTTGATTTTTGGCAATATGCTGAGAAATAAAACTTACCCGATGTCAGTAAGCTCCGAAAGAACATTTCAGGCCATCGCGGTGGCAGAGTATGCACATGACCAGGGTATAAGTAAATTGGCCCACGGAAGCACCGGTGCAGGCAATGATCAGGTACGTTTCGAAATGATATTTCATATTCTGGTCCCCGAAATGGAAGTAATTGCACCGGTCAGGGAACTTGGACTTTCGCGGCAACAGGAAATAGATTACCTGAAGAAATATAATGTTAAGGATACCTTCGGGCAGTATGAATATAGTATCAATAAAGGATTATGGGGGACATCCGTAGGTGGCAAAGAGACATTGACATCTGATCAGGGGCTTCCGGAAACAGCCTACCCGGGACAAATAGAGATCAGTGACCCTATTGATATTGAAGTAGAGTTTAATAAAGGAGAACCGGTTGGGGGTATCGAAACCATACGAAACCTGAATAAACTGGGATCGGCCTACGCCATAGGGAGGGGGATTCATGTTGGTGAGACCATCATCGGTATCAAGGGAAGGGTAGGATTTGAGGCTGCCGGCCCAATAATGATCCTGCAGGCACATCATGCCCTGGAAAAACATGTTTTAACCAAATGGCAGATTTACTGGAAAGACCAGTTGGCGGAATGGTACGGCATGATGCTTCATGAAGGTCAATTGCTGGACCCCGTGATGAGAAACATTGAAACGTTCCTTAAAGATACCCAGGAAACCGTTACCGGCAAAGTATCCTTAAAACTGCGACCATACAGTTGTTCTGTTGAAGGAGTGTCTTCCCCCTACGATCTTATGAATGCTTCCGGTGCAAAATATGGTGAGAAACACAATGGATGGACGGGGGAGGATGTAAAAGGGTTTACCCGCATCATCAGTAATCCGCTGAAAATATATTATTCCTTAAACAAATTCGGGAGATGAAAACAGATAAAACAGACATGAAGAACATTGCCATATTAGGGGGAGGAAACATAGGAACAGCCATGGCATTTGGACTAGTTGATCATGCCGGATGGGCTCCGGAGAATATTTTTGTTACAAGAAGAACACCGGATCGTCTTGCCGGGCTTGCCAAAAAAGGTATAATAACAGGAACAGACAATAAGGAGGCTGTCCGCAGTGCGGATATCATAATCCTGGCAGTCAGACCCAGACAACTAAAGGAGCTGATTTCGGAAATAAAAACAGAAATAGATGTTAACAGACACATCATCGGTTCAGTTATCACTTCCTATGCGCTGGAAGATATTCTCAAAATAATCGGAATACCGGTGAAGCTGGTCAGAATTATGCCCAATACGGCCATCGCCATAGGGGAATCAATGACAGGCCTGGCTGCCGCCGGTGAAAATGCCGATGCCCTGGGGATTATTAAAAGCATTTTCGACCAGCTGGGCACGGCTCTGGTGATCGAAGAGGGATTGATGTCAGCCGCAACTATCCTTTGTGCCTGCGGAATAGCTTTTTTTCTGCGTTCCATACGTGCAGTTTCTCAGGGAGGTATTCAGGTGGGTTTTCATGCGGATGAGGCACAGCTGATCGCTGCCCAGACGGCCCGCGGTGCGGCTTCCCTGCTCCTTGGCTACGGGAACCATCCTGAAGATGAGATTGATAAGGTGACAACTCCCAGGGGATGTACTATCGCTGGTTTGAATGAGATGGAACATAACGGATTAAGCTCAGCCCTGATTAAAGGAATCGTAAAATCCTATGACGAAATTGCAAAATTGAAATAATACGGTGTGGATGGAGCACATTAAAGAAAATATGATAAAAATCCTCAGGGAGTTGATCAGGATACCTTCATACAGCGAAAAGGAGGAAAAGGCTTCGGATTACCTGGAAGAAGTTATGAAGAACTATGGTCTGAAAACCGGGCGCAAAAAGAATAACCTGTGGTCAGTGATGCACCATGGTGACCACCTGCCGGTGATCCTGCTGAATTCACATATTGATACTGTTCAGCCGGCTGAAGACTGGATAACGGATCCATTTGATCCCTGTACAGATAAGGAAAAGATCAATGGACTGGGAAGCAATGACGCGGGAGCTTCCCTGGTGGCCCTGCTGGGAACCTTTTTATATTTCTCGGAGATGACGGACCTTCCCTACAATCTTGTTTTTGCGATTTCTGCTGAAGAGGAAATCTCCGGGAAGAATGGAATAGAACAGATATTGCCGGAAATATCTCCGGTACACCTGGGGATTGTTGGTGAACCTACCGGAATGAAAATGGCCGTTGCTGAAAAGGGGCTGATGGTTATCGATTGTATGGCAGAAGGCAGAAGCTTTCATGCAGCACGAAATGGCGGTATCAATGCTATATATAAAGCGATGGGTGACATTGAATGGATAAGGAACTACCGGTTTCCCAAAAAGTCTTCACTGCTGGGAGAGGTAAAGATGCAGGTAACTATGATTGAAGCAGGACAGGCTCATAATGTTGTTCCTGGGAACTGCTCCTTCGTGCTGGATGTACGCAGTAATGACCAATATAGCAATGAAGAAATTTTCCGGTGCATCAGGGAACACCTCTCTTCAAATGTTCAAAGTCGCTCATTCCGGCTGAATTCTTCCTCTATACCGACAAACCATCCTGTGGTACTTCGTGCCCTTGAGTTGGGTATTGAATGCACCGGTTCCGATACACTTTCCGACCAGGCACTAATGAATTTCCCAACCGTGAAAACCGGTCCGGGAAATCCGCTCCGCTCACATACCGCCGGAGAATATATTCTTGTCGAAGAGATAAACAAAGGTATGGATACTTATGTGTCACTTTTAAACAATCTGATCATATCATGAAGTTATGGGATAAAGGAATACCGGCAGATCAACGGATGGAAGAATTTACGATTGGCAAAGACCGTGAACTTGATCTTTTGCTTGCCCCCTACGATATTCTCGGAAGCCTGGCTCATTCTGCAATGCTTGAGAAAATTGGCCTTTTAAGCTCATCAGAGGGTGAGGAACTGAAAAGATCGTTGCAGGAACTATACCGGCAATCCATCACCGGAGAACTCATTATAGAACAGAGCGTGGAGGATATTCATAGCCAGGTTGAGAAGATGCTGACCGAAAGACTCGGTGATACGGGAAAAAAAATACATACTGCCAGATCAAGAAATGATCAGGTTCTGCTGGATATCCATCTTTTTACAAGAGATAAAATTGCAGACCTTGCCCATCTGGCTGTTAAACTTTCTGAAGAGCTGTTACTGCTGAGTGAGCAACATCGTAAGACAATTCTGCCGGGATATACACATTTCCAGGTGGCGATGCCTGCCTCTTTCGGATTATGGTTTGCCGGTTTTGCTGAAAGTATGGCCGATGATTTATTCATGCTTGATGCTGCATTCCGTGTTTCAAATCAATGTCCGTTAGGATCTGCAGCCGGTTTTGGCACCTCATTTCCTATAGACAGAAGCTTTACATCCGGGCTGCTTGGTTTCGGGGATCTTCGCTATAACTCGATGCATGTCATGAATACGCGTGGGAAAATGGAAAAGATAGCAGCACAAGCTGTGGCATTACTTGCCTCGACCCTCTCGAGACTGGCTACCGATATTTGCTTATATATGGGTCAGGATATGGGATTTATAAAATTTCCTGACAACATGACTACCGGATCAAGTATCATGCCCCACAAGAAAAATCCTGACTTGTTTGAACTGGTACGGGGAAAATGCAACAAGTTGCAGGCACTCCCTGTCGCAATTACCCAGGTTTTGACAAACCTGCCGTCGGGATACCACAGGGATTTTCAACTCATTAAGGAGGACTACCTAAATTGTTTTGAGGAGCTCTCCGGTTGCCTTGAGATCATGATATATGCACTGCCGGAGATTCAGGTTATTCCCCCGGACATTAACCAGGAAAAGTACCGCTACATGTTTAGTGTTGAAGAGGTAAATAAGCTGGTGATCAGAGGAATACCTTTCAGGGAAGCTTACCGGCTGATTGCGGAAAAAATTGAAAACGGTTCTTTTATGCCGGATACCAAACTCCGTCATACCCATGAGGGAAGTCTGGGCAACCTGTGTAATGATAAGGTCAGGGAAAAACTTAAACAAAGATATCTCCCCATACAGCAAGCTGTGGAGATATACCGGGGAAAGACGGAAAAGCTTTTATTAACAGAAATCAGAGATTGAAAAACTAAAATGGAAAAAAGTTTGATTATGAATTACAGGAACACTTTAAAAGAAAAAGAGAGAATTGTTGTGAAGATCGGGACCAATTCATTGTCCTTCCCGAATGGAAGGATAAATTATTCCCGATTGGAAAAACTTACCATGGTATTATCCGATATTCGGAATAGTGGAAAAGAGGTTGTTCTGATATCTTCCGGCGCAGTGGGTGTAGGAGCAGGCAGACTGAAAATGGAATGTCCCCCGGATGCACTGATACCCAAGCAGGCTCTGGCATCTATCGGACAGGCTGAACTTATCCGGATTTACCAGAAATTTTTCGATGAGTATGGACAGATGGTTGCCCAGGTTTTGCTGACAAGAGACGGGCTGGATGATGAACAGCGACGCAACAATGCCGTCAATACACTTAATGAGTTATTGCTGATGAAGGTCATTCCCATCATAAACGAAAATGATACTGTATCCACAGCTGAGATACAATTTGGGGATAATGACAACCTGTCGGCCAAAGTATCCGTAATGCTGAAGGCCGACATGCTGATCCTGCTAACCAATATGGATGGGTTGTACACGTCAGATCCTGAACATCATCCCGAAGCGGAACGGATAAGTATTGTGGAAGAAATTAACCAGGAGCTGGAGAGTGTTATTTATCAATCGTCGTCAGCCTTTGGAAAAGGAGGAATGTCTTCCAAGCTGAATGCAGCCAGACTATGTATGAATAATCATATTGATACCGCTATCATAAACGGAAATGACCCGAAAAATTTATACCGGCTAATGGCAGGAAAAGATACCGGAACACTATTTATTTCGCCACAGGTT
>JADFUQ010000219.1 GCA_015222065.1 Bacteroidota bacterium | reverse complement strand
TGCCATATCCGGTTGCAAAATGGTTAAAAGCATCGGGGATGATTGAAAAAGAAAAAATAAACACTGTTTGGCTTAGTCAAAATATCAGGATGAAAATGAAACCCGGACAAAAGGAGTGGAATGAAGCAGTTGCCGAACAATATTTTTCAATAGAAAACCCAGCGTTTATATGGAAAGTAAAAATGAATATGTCACCGTTTATTAAAATATCCGGAAGAGATAAGTTTATTGATGGAAAAGGCGAGATGCTTATAAAAATGTTTTCACTACTGAATGTTGTAAATGAAAAAGGTGAAAAAATGGATGAAGGCACCCTGCAACGCTTTTTAGCTGAAATTGTCTGGTTTCCGTCAGCAGCTCTAAGTCAATATATAAGGTGGGAAGCAATTGATTCTCTATCAGCAAAAGCTACAATGAATTACAAAGGCACAACCGGTTCGGGCATTTTTTATTTCAACGAACAGGGAGACTTCATTAAATTCAGTGCCCTAAGATATAAAGGCAATGAAGCTGATGCCCAACGATATGAATGGATAGTAACAGTAAAAGAACATTCAATTAAGAACGGCATCAAAATACCAACAAAAATTGAAGTAACCTGGATGCTTGAAAACGGGAATTGGACATGGCTGGATTTGGAAATTACTGATATCCGATATAATGCCAGTATAGAAATTAATTAAGAAGATTTTTGGTTTTTAAAAAGTAATAAAATAAAAATAGAACACGGATGACACGGATAACGCGGATTCACACGGATTTAAAAATAAAAAACAGGGACTAAACGAGAGAAGAAACTTCTATAACCTATATTTGTTTTGTATAATTAATGTTAAACCAAAATGCCCTTAGATACGCTTATATTGAATACAATTGTAAATTTGTATTATGCAAAATGAAAAAAACATATTGTTAATGATTAAGAAACCGGTTAAAAATATTTTATTGATTTGTATCGCTCTGCTTTCCATGCAAATACAAACAGTAACAGCGCATTCAGGAAAGCCAAAATACCATATTATTATTGATTCTGACGGAGCGGTTGACGATATGCGTGCTATCACAATGTTTTTAGCATGCAATGATGTTCGGGTATTAGGAATAACCGGTTCTCAAGGATCTGTAAAGCCTTATTCTGCCGCTATAAAAATCACCTCTTTATTATCTGATTTTTTTCACCAGGGAATACCTGTGGGTGTTGGTAAAACGGTAAACAGTGAGTTGCCCGAATGGAATAGTTTTTCGGAATCAATTCACTGGGGGGACAATATACCTGACAGGTCGATTCAATTTCCCAAAGCTATTGACCTGATGAATAACATTGTTGAGAACTACCACGAAAAGATAATTCTAATAGCATTGGGAGGGTTTACAAACTATGCCGAATGGTTAAAAGACAAACCTGAAAATATTCAAAATATTGAACGAATAATCTGGTACAATGACAAGGATACAGAACAAGGCTTTAATTATCAGATAGATAAAAATAGCTTTGACTTTATTAAAACATTGAATATTCCTATTCAAATTGTTTCAAATACACGGAGTGATTTAATCTGCGACACCACATTCCTGAATAATTTACAAAACGTTAATACCATTTATGCAAAGCAAATTGTGAGTGTGCATAAGCAAGTGCAAGCATCGGAAAAAAGTCTTCATAACAATTTACAGCTATGGGACGATTTGCTTCCCCTTTTTCTTTCCTGTCCAATTATTTTTAATACCGATGAACAAAAAAATAATATCACTTACGTTAACCTCGAAAAACATATTCCAAAGGACTTTATAACAGAAATAATCACTACACTATTAATTTCCGGCACAGAAACAAACAATAGGGTTTTTCAGGAATTCCCGGTTGATACGATGCTTTACAAAAAGCCTTTTGCCAAAATTCAAGCCCGTACAATCGAAAATTACGGACTAATTGAATGGAAAGCAACTGTTTTGACCAATGAAATACACGGGCATACAGGTATTTATTCTATTATTGGAGGAAAAATGGGAATACGTGCCTGTGAGTATTTTAATGTTGGAATTAATAACTTGCATGTGATTTCGTTTGCCGGTAATAAACCGCCCTTAAGCTGCTTAAATGATGGTATTCAGATAAGCACCGGTGCAACTATTGGTCAGGGACTTATTGAAATATCCGACACAATTTGCACTATACCAACCGCAATTTTTGAGTTTAATAATAAACGAATAAAAATAAAATTAAAGGAAATATTAACACAAAAAATTCAGGAGGATATAAAAAAAGGTGTTCAATTATATAACTTTTCAGAGCAATACTGGCTGTATATCGAAGAACTTGCCATACAGTATTGGGTAAATTTTGACAGACATGCTATATTTGAAATTGAAAAACTCTGAAAAAATACATTTTCACTAATCAAATAATAAATAAAGGAGAAAAGATCATGAAACAAGAAATTCAAAGAAGTGCCCCTTCAAGTGCGATTTATGGCTTGGGGCTTATTGGAGCAGCAGTTTATTTTATTTCCCATGCTACTACATTCTGGATGGGTGTAATAGGAATCTTAAAAGCTATTGTTTGGCCGGCATTTCTCGTCTATGAAGCATTTAAATATTTAGGGACGTGATATTAATAATTCATTATTAAAACATTTTGGAGTTTGTGCGCAAATTCCCATTGCAGAGCGTTTAAATAAAAAGGGAAACAACTTGGAAATTTCATTCTTCAGTAATATTTGTAACTGACATTGAAAAATCGCAAGATTTCTACATTAGATTGCTAAATCAGGGAATAGAATATTAGTTTGAAATTGGATAAAAAACGAATAATAAACGCCCTGTTATTGAGCAGGCAGCTGACAATCAGTGACCGCCAGTGCGCCTCTTCCCAATGAACTTCTTTTATTCAAAGAACTTTTATTAAATTTACCATTCATGGCACACACACTGTGTATAAGTAATACCAAAATTCACTTGAGAAGATGGAAGAACTTCTGAAACATTATGATTTAGAGCCAACCGAAATTAAAAAACTTGAGGGTTATGGAAGCTTAAATTATCATATAAAAGACAAAGACAATAATCATTACGTTTTAAAGCATTACACAAATCCTTCTGAATTAGCTCTAATTCAGGCCGAGTCAGAAATAATAAATGCTATTTCCGGGAAATTGTTTTTTAAAATTCCTGCAAATAGCTCCAGTAAACAAACATCAGTATTTCAATATACTGACAAGAGTTTTTCAAGGTTATTACCCTATATAAAAGGATCTCTGTTATCAAAAGTAAAACACTCTCCCGGGTTGCTTTATAATTTCGGCAAATCTATTGCTGAATTAGACAGATCTTTAGAGGGGATCAGAAATGCTGAAATTGAAAGCAGGAAATTCGTCTGGGATTTACATTATTGTTTGTTAAACAAACCAAAGATTAAATACATAACCGATCCCTCGAAAGCTAAACTGGTTGAGTATTTTTTTGACCAGTTTGAACACTTTGTTTTGCCTGAATTGCCTGATCTCAAATACAGTATAATTCATAATGACCTGAACGATTACAATATCCTGACTGATGGTAATAAAATAACAGGAGTAATTGACTTCGGGGATATTGCTTATGCCCCACTGGTAAACGAAATAGCAATAGCCCTGGCTTACATAATGATGAAAAAAGAAAAACCTTTTGAAACAGCCCATCAGGTTATCAGAGGGTTTCAGACTCTCTACCCACTGAATGAAGAAGAATTGAAACTGCTTTACTTTCTCATTCCTGCCAGGCTTTGCACAAGTGTCTGTAATTCGGCTGAATTCAAAGCAAAGGGAGAAGATACCGAATACATATTGATTAACGAAAAACCAGCATGGGCTCTTCTCGAGAAATGGATAAGTTATAATCCGGTACAGGTAAAAAATTCGTTTTTGAAAGCGGCTGGATACCCGTTAATAAATTTAAATGAAAAAAACGATAATGTTTTTGCAATCAGAAAAAGGAACACTGGAAAGTCGCTTGGGTTAAGTTATTCAACACCGATTTACATGACTGGTGCAGCATTTCAGTATATGTTTGACCATAAAGGAAATACATATTTGGATGCCCGTAATAATATTCCGCATGTTGGTCATTGCCATCCTAAAATTTCACAAGCTATTTCCAGGCAAACGCGTCTTTTAAATACTAACACAAGATATTTATATGATCCCCTGGCAAAATACATTGAAAATCTTCTTCCTTGGTTTCCACCAAAGCTAAATAAAATATTTTTCGTTAATTCGGGAAGTGCTGCTTCAGACCTTGCTGTTAGAATGGCACAGATTTACACAAGCAGAGATCATCTTCTTGTTCTTGAACACGGATATCACGGGAACACAATTATTGGTATAAATATCAGTTCGTATAAATTTGATAGTAAAGGAGGGAAAGGAATATCACGGGATGTTACCAGACTCCCTTTGCCAAAACTTTTCAATGGAAAATTCCGGACAGGAGAGGAATATGCAAAAAACGCTACTGAACAAATTTCCGGTTTAATAAATAACAACATTTTACCAGCCGCATTTATTGCCGAACCTGTTTCGGGTTGTGGTGGTCAGGTACCCCTTGCCACGGGTTATTTAAAAACAATAAAAACATTTTTAGAAAAACACAAAATATTAACTATTCTTGATGAAGTACAAACAGGTTTTGGCAGGTTAGGCGATTATTTCTGGGGATTTGAAATGCACGAAATTGTTCCCGATTTAGTAATTCTTGGAAAACCTATGGGAAATGGGCATCCTGTAGCAGCTGTAGTTACTACGGAAGAAATATCTAATACTTTTGCTACCGGGATGGAATTTTTCAGTTCATTTGGTGGCAATCCGGTTTCCTGTGAGGCTGCAAATGCTGTTTTAGAGGTAATTGAGGAAGAAAAACTAATGCAAAACGCAAAAGAAACAGGTGATTATTTTATTAGTTCATTAAATTCACTTCAAAAAGATTTTCCTGCAATAGGCGATATAAGGGGCAGTGGATTATTTATCGGTATTGAGTTTATTAACAAGGATGGAAAACCTGATACCAAATTTACCGAAATGGTTAATAACAGGTTAAAGCAACATTTCATCCTTGCAGGAACAGACGGACCTTATGAAAATGTATTGAAAATTAAACCTCCACTCTGCTTCAATAAAAATAACACCGATTATTTTGTTGAGAAGTTAAATGAAATATTAAAAAATCAGTCCTGATGATATAGAAAAGCTCATATTTCTAACCTGTGGCTATGATTTTATTTATGATTACAAAATTTACCTTTACCAATATTTTTATAAATAATTATTATTCCAACAAATCAATATTACATGTCATGAATATGTTTTTTAAAATTTCCAAGTCGGGTTTTTACCTGAAAATTTTTCGCAGATTATCTTTATTAATACTGGTTTTTATTATACCTGCTGCCATACAGTTACAGTCACAGAATAAGCCATTTACAATGGAGGAGATCAAGTCATATCCTTTTCCTTCATCTCTTACTTCATCCCCAGGAGTGGCAAGAATTGCCTGGGTGTTCAATGAAAATGGGTTGAGAAACATTTTTGTTGCGGAAGGACCTGAATTTAAAGCAAGGCAGCTTACTAATTATTCAAAAGACGATGGACAAGGTTTATCAAGTGTGTCAGTATCATTCGATGGTAATTGGGTGGTTTATATAAGAGGTGGTGATTTTGGTTCGAATTGGGATGATGCATTACCTGTTAATCCCTCCTTTTTACCCGAACCACCTAAAGTTCAAATATGGAGTGTTCCTTTTGAAGGCAGTGAACCAATCCTGCTTGGTGAAGGAGTAAATCCGGTAATTTCACCAAATAGTGATTATATTGCCTTTATTAAATCAGGTCAGATATGGAAGATTGCAATAGATGGCAGTACCAAATCTGAAAAATTGTTTACTGCGAGAGGCAGAAATAGCTCGCCCGTTTGGTCTCCTGATGGAAGCAGGATAGCCTTTGTGTCAAACAGGCAGGATCATTCTTTTATCGGGATATATACAGATAATGAAACACCTGTTAGCTGGATTGACCCATCTTTCAAACGAGATGGTTCGCCCAGGTGGTCACCAGATGGAACGCACATTACTTTTATTAGGCAACCTGGCAGAGGAGGATCACCAAAGCCAGTACTTGAAGCACATCATTCACCCTGGATGATAATGACATATGAATTTTCAGGAGGTACCGCAAAACAAATCTGGAAAGCACCGGAAACACTTCGTGGTTCAATACCTTCAACCCAGGGACGTACAAATCTCCATTGGGCAGCTGAAGGAAGAATAATATTTCTCTCATACCATGACGGTTGGCCTCACCTTTATAGTATTCCTGAAGAAGGTGGTGATCCATTACTCCTGACACCGGGGAATTTCATGGCAGAATATATCAACCTGAGTTCAGATGGAAAATGGCTTGTATTTGCAGGCAATACAGGACCGGATGCGCTTGATATAGACCGCAGGCATATCGTACGCGTACCGGTTGACAAGCCGGAGATGGAGGTTATGACTCCGGGAGATGGACTGGAATGGACACCGGTTATTACCCCAGATGGTTCTTCTCTGGTATATATAAGTGCCACTTCCCAACAACCTCCCATGCCTGTTAAAATGGACTTGAAAGACAGAAGCACTATACTACTTGCTGAAGAAAGGCTGCCGGAAAATTTCCCGGAAAAACATCTTATTACACCCACGCAGGTAATTTTCAAAGCCAAAGATGGTGTAACTATACATGGAACCCTTTTTAAACCAATGGGAGGTCCGGTGAAAAAGCCGGCAGTAATATATGTACATGGAGGACCTCCCCGGCAAATGCTTCTGGGATGGCATTACTCTTCATATTATTCAAATGCTTATGCTGTTAACCAGTACCTGGCAAGCCGGGGATTCATTGTGTTGTCAGTAAATTACCGTTTGGGTATAGGTTATGGATATGAATTTCACCGTCCAGTAGATGGAGGAACCCGTGGTGCTTCAGAATATAAAGATATTAAAGCAGCCGGTGAATGGCTTGCCAAACAACGATTTGTCGACTCAAAAAGAATAGGTATTTACGGGGGATCTTATGGTGGGTACCTTACTGCTATGGCATTAGGACGTAATTCTGATCTTTTTGCCGCAGGGGTGGATATATCCGGCGTACATGATCGCACAGTTAACCGGACTCACTCATGGTTAATACCTGACAGATATGAACGTGCACCTGATTCGAAAGAAGCACTTGAGACAGCATGGAAATCCTCACCGGTTTCGTCGATTGAAACATGGACATCACCAGTACTGATTATTCATGCTGATGATGATAGGAATGTTCGTTTCAGCGAAAGCACTGATCTGGCACAACGGTTAATTCAGAAGGATATTCCGATGGAGACTCTGGTTATTGTTGACGATACTCATCACTTTATGAAGCAAAAAAACCAGTTAAAAGTAAATAATGCTACGGTAAATTTTCTTATTCGATATCTACATAAATAAATATGAAAATTTTACCAAAGCGATTTATTTGTTTATTCTTCACCACAAATGTTCTACTACTGAAGGGTTATTACTTTCAAAATCCATAATATATTGTAATGTATCTGAAATAATTGTATTCCTTTCATAATCATCATTAAGTGTACATATTTATTCGATTTGGCTTTAAACTATGCAGGATTAATATTTCACTATCCTTCCTGAATCTATCTGTCTTCCATTTATTTCAATAACAAATAAATATAATCCTGAAGGAGTATCAGTTTCTGTGTTTGTATTCCATTGTATATCCTTCTCAACTGAAGCTAAAATGGTTGCTGAAAGAACCTGAACTTCTCTGCCAAGAAGATCGAAAATACGGACATTCAGAATGCCCTCTTCAGGAGAGCGTATCCGGAAAGTTATATTATCGCTGAAAGGATTAGGGTAAACATTAATATACTCTCTATTAGTTATACTATTTATACCTGATGAATCGCAAATACCGGGCATATTTGTATCCATCCACGATAAGCGGTTAAGAACCCAGATATTCAGGTACGACATTTCTTCCTGCCATGTATCACCAACAAAATAATTTGGCCATATATAGTTACCCAGGACTTTCCATTTATTAAAATTCCTCTCCTGCGCCTCATCCAGATAAACTTCCAGGGAGTCGAAAATCATCTGGATCGAATCGTTATGAAATGCTCCTTGTCGCAAAAATTCCCACCGGCATTTGAGCAGATTCAATACTGAGGCATCCTCAAATAATCTTCTCCACCAGTAAATCCTTCCCCACTTATCATAGATCCACCCATCAGTTTCCCAGGCCCTCTCACTGCTTCCATAGTCAACATTTCCGTAGCCCAGATTAAAATCCCAGACAGGACCAATATAAAGCTTACCCCCGTTACTATCCTTTTTTTTATACATAAAAGTGCTGAACTTATAACTATCTATCTCTTTTGCTAATTCCCTTACAATAAAGTGGTCAATAAATGAATTAACATCAAGATACTTAATGTAACCGTAAACAGGATCCTTAAAATTGCTGCTATTCATGGCAGTCTCAAACTCCAGCATAAACTCCTGGATATAAGCTTCCTGCTCAGGGATAATATCTTTTCCCTTAGGATAGTAATATTGGAAAAACAAGGGTGAATAATCGGCATATGGTGGTGCAGGATCCGGATATGAGGTCCATCCTGAAATATCCGGCTGATCGGTTTTATCGATCCTGATTATGTACCCTCCTGTAACATCATCTCCGGCAATATCTGTCGATTTTAATTTTGCAATATCAACACGGTTTTTGTCCCTTTTTATCTTTTCCATCAGAATATATACTCCCTGGTAACTGCCATTCAGTACCAGTTCACAGAATCGGGTATGTGGTACCCAGTTTCCCATTTTGTTCCCAAGCTCATATGTCAATACATTCCTGATAAGGCTTTTATCGGAAAATGGTGCATATAATATCCAGTCGTTCTCCTCAGCCATGCTTAATAAGGGAACATTATTATTCTGTCCCTCATTATCCTGTGTTTCAAATAAGTATGACTTCTTTGGAAACCATAGAGTTGATGATCCTCTGAGTTCAATATTTATTTTACCTTCATAGCCATTAAAAGGATCGTTAATGTTGTTCCTTTGTCCGGGACCATTATCAATAATTGCCATATTTACGAATATCCTGGAATCATCTACAATTGGCAAACCCTGTGTGCTAATAAACAAGATAGGGAGGCTAGATGATGTAAATGCAACAGGGGGTTGAAACCAGGTAGGGGTTTCGCCATAATATGTATTCGTATCATTAATACCCACTGATAAAAAAACTCTGGAGGTCATATCCGATGAGGTATTGTTGAAATTATGCACCTGGACCGCCAGGATGTTTTCTCCTTCAACAAGAACATCTTTAATCTTCGTGCTAAAAGTGAAATATTCGGGGTCAAGACCCTGATACATTTGGGCTTCCCGGTATTCGTACGAAGTTTGATTATAGGCAGGATGATCTCCAAAAATTCCAATATTTGCTCTGGCAATTTCTATATTGTTAATATATGCTACAAACGCATCGTCGTAGTCAACATTTAGAATTAATTGAGAAATTTTTGCGGTATCAACTATCTCAAACTTTTTTCTCATATAGAGAGACAGGGGTGGCTCAAAATCAGGTACATCAGAAATATCAGTTCTGTCATCATCATCACCATAACCAATCCCTCCTTGTCCCTGAAGCCAACTATCATCATTAAATGAAAGGTATCTCCATGTTGTATCCGGCTCATATGTGGCCACAAAATACCTCCATATTTGATAGTCATAAACAACTGTTTCACAATGGTCGACCAGATATTCCTGGGCTGTTAGCTGTCCCCATAAGAGGAAAACGAGCAAAAAGAAACTGGTTATTATATGATAAGAGGTTCTCATCTCTCAAATATAGAGAAATTTCGTGCAAATTTTAGCCGGACCAATGGTAAAATTCTCCTAAGTAAGCATGTGTTTGGGAATCGAAACAGAGACCTGAGTGCAAGGATATAAAAGAGGAATTCTTCCTGGCTGAATTTAAGTTTTGATCTGGAAAAGCTAATATCTGCTTCTGAATTAAATAGGTATAAGATGTATATGTGTATGTGGCACTTCAAGCCCCGGAACTGCTACTCCAATTCTATTACATGGAACAATTTTTTCAATTACCAAAGCGATTTATCTGTATATTCTTTCACCATAAACAACTATCGTATCAGTAGCTACGCTATATCCGCCAAATATCCCTACTCCACCTTCAACATTACTATAAACACTGATTTTTTCCATAAAAGGATCCCAGTTTGCATCCATATGTTTATAACATGTTGCGAGATATTTAAAATAACCCTCGCTTATTGATTTTAAATTAATACAAATTGATGTAGTATCATAAAAATGTTTTCCTACAGAGAAAACAAACTCATAAGTGTTTCCATTAAATAAATTATCATTAAATAACAGCCCCTTCCACCATAAATGTTCTACTACCGAAGGGTCATTACTTTCAAAATCCATAATATATTGTAATGTGTCTGAAATAATTGTATCCCTTTCATAATCATCATAAGTGTATATATTTATTCGATTTGGCTCTAAAAGATAATAGTTGTTTTTGTCAGGGTTATCTTTGAATTT
Source organism: Bacteroidota bacterium (assembly GCA_015222065.1). GTDB lineage: Bacteria > Bacteroidota > Bacteroidia > Bacteroidales > VadinHA17 > JADFUQ01. The sequence continues at coordinate 10,967 of JADFUQ010000219.1, read as the reverse complement.
TACTCGGAATTCCATTTGTTCGTACCTGTATCCGTCAATATCAGTTCTCATAACTGAAGCAGTGTCAATTGAAATAATATTAGTTTTATGAGGTAAATAACTTTCGGTTTCGGCTGTTCCCATATCGGGAACTGTTACTTTGATTTTGTAAGCATCTCCTGATGTTGGTTTTTGTATAGTTGATTTGTACCATCCATTATTCAAATAAGGTAGTGTATTAATTAAATTACCATTTTCATAAATCTCAACTGTAGCATTTTCAATTGCCTGAATATCATTATCTAAAATATAACAACTTTTGCTTACATTAACTTTTAATAAACTATCCGGATTGAACAGGCTATTTACTGTTATCATTCTTCCTTTATCAGGAATATCAATATAAACAGTTTTTTCGCAAGCAATTAAAACTATTAATAATGTTAATACTAAATAGTGTCTGTTCATAAAGTCAAGTATTTTCCTAAATAAAGCACCAAATAACAAATAAATTCCAAATATCAATTATCAAATGACCGAAACAGCTTTGAATATTTCGACTATGCTCATTACCAGTATTGTTATTTGGGTTATTGAGATTTATTTATTCACAAAATAATTAATTTTCAAAGGTGTTCATGAGACCACTTCGTTAAGTTGTATTTTGGTGCTTGTCATTTGTGATTTTTACTAATTATTTAAACTTTTAACTTTATAGACGGATTCTAAATATAGTTTCTTTTTCATTTTCAGATGATTCTAAAATTCAAATTTATAGCATACTGAAGGAATTACCGGGAACAGGCTAAGCTGTTTCATCACTTTCTTATTTTGATCATTTTGATAATTATTTTCATGAGTAAAATATAAGAAAAACGGATTTTGACGATTATATGCATTATATAATCCGAAACTCCATGTGCGTTTACCCCATTTTTTTTCTTTATGCAAATTTACTCCTGCATCAAGCCTGTGATATGAAGGCATACGAAATCCGTTTCTGTTTTCAAAATACTCAATATCAAACATATGCAAATTTCCTCCCAGTGATCCTTCTAATGAAGCGTATCGTTCAATACCGAGAGTTGTAGCATTTCCTGTACCGTAAACCCATGTTAAACCTACGTCAATTTTATCATTAAATTTATGAGTTACTACAATACTTATATCGTGTCGCCTGTCATATTTATATGGAAATGTTTTTCCAAAACCAATATTTTCAAATTTACGTTCCGACCATGATAGTGTGTATCCTATCCATCCGGTAGTTTTGCCTATATCTTTTTTTACAAGAAATTCTGCTCCGTAACTCCATCCTTTGCCTATTTCAATTTTATTTTCCCATTTATCTCCGGTAGAAAAGTAACTTGCTCCCTCTTTATATTCAATTAAATTATGCATATTCTTATAAAAACCTTCAATACTTACATCTATTTTATCGGTTAAAGCATAAACCGCACCGGCAGCATATTGCCATGAACGCAGAGGATTAATAGTATCGGTAACAGGAACCCAAAGGTCTGTAGGCATATTTAATGTTGAATTTGTAAGTAAATGAATATATTGTGTCATTTTAGTTGCAGCAGCCTTAAACGATAATTTTTCATTGTACAAATAACGAATCGAAAATCTTGGTTCAAGTGAGTGATACAATTTACCTTTTACAGAAAAATTTGAATAATGTACACCTATATTTGACTTTATTTTAGATGATAATTTAATATCATCCTCTACATACAAATAAAATTCATTAGCATAAATATTTTTGTTTCCGAAGGTAGTATCAATATCACTGGCAGAATCATCGGAAAGTACCCTGAAAGTATTAATTCCGGGATTAAAAGTATGATATGTATTGTTTAGTCCAAACCTGATATAATTATTTGGGTCAGGCATATAATCAAAATCAATTTTCACTGCCCAGTCATAAATACCTGATGAATAATCAATACCGTATTCATTTTTTTTATCATCTTCTTCATATATAGACTCCACACCGGTTAAGAACTTAAATCTACTATATGTTAAAGTTGTATTACTAAATAATTTATTGCTTAGTATATAATTCCAGCGTAAAGCAGATGTAATATTTCCCCATCTTAGCTTGAAATTATTTTCTTCTTTAAAATTATAGCCCTTATCTTTAATAATTGCATATACTTTATCATTTCCCATATATGAACTTAAATAAAGCCTGCTTTTATCTGAAAATTTATGATTTATCTTAGCATTTACATCATAGAAATAATATCCTGCTCTTAATTTATCAACATCTTCTGATTTTGCTATAAAATATTGTATCGGATATGATAAGATATCAATATATGTTCTGCGCCCGGCTACAATAAACGATGTTTTATCTTTAACAATAGGGCCTTCAATAGCAAGTTTTGAAGAAATAATGCCAACAGAACCTTCACCTTTTATCTTTTTTGTATTACCTTCTTTCATTCTGATATCAAGGACAGATGATAATCTGCCGCCATAACGCGCAGGAAATCCGCCTTTGGTAAGACTAACAGTATTTATAGCATCAGCATTAAAAACTGAAAAAAATCCGAAAAGGTGATTTACATTATAAACAGGAACACCGTCTGATAATATAAGATTTTGGTCAGGGCCTCCTCCTCTCACATACAAACCACTTGCACCTTCACTTCCTGATTGAACCCCGGGCAATAATTGAATAGTTTTAATAATATCTACTTCGCCAAGCAAAACAGGAAGGTTTTTAATTGTTTCAACAGGAATTTCTATCCGGCTCATTTGTGTACTTCTTACCTTTGATTGCACACTGTTACTCGTAACAGTAACTTCCTGTAACTCAATTGATGACTCTAATGAAATGTCAATTTTTAAGTTTTTATCAAGATTTATTTGTTTTTTGATTGGTGCATAACCAACAAATGAATATATCAGCTCTATTTCACCTTCAGGAAGTGTTAAACTGTAAAATCCGTAATTATTTGAAATTGTTCCTTTTAAGGTTTTTGAATCATAAATATTGGCATTTATCAGTTTCTCTCCTGAGTTTGCATCTTCAACAAAACCACTAATAGTATGAACCTGAGCAAATAAATATGATGTGTTCAATATCAAACATAAAATAAATAACAATCTTTTCATCCGGATATAAATACTTTACCTGAGTTCGAAATAAATAGAACTGTTTTAATCAACAACTTGATGGTATTGCAATTATTGTGCCTACGAAGATTCTTACAATTTCACTTCCTTGCTTATTTTCTCAGCAAGTTCAATAAATTCCGCCTCGCTGAATTTTAGTTTTGGTCTGGAGAAACTGATATCTGCCTCTGAATTAATAGGGATCAGATGTATGTGAGCATGAGGAACCTCAAGACCCAATACTGCTACGCCGATTCGTTTACATGGAACCACTTTTTCAATTGCCCTTGCAATTTTTTTTGCAAAAACATTCATTCCGGCAAGCAGTTCATCTTCCAGATCAAACAAATAGTCAATTTCCTTTTTAGGAACAACCAATGTATGTCCTTTCGCAAGCGGGTTAATATCGAGGAATGCGTAAAAACGATCATTTTCGGCAATCCGGTAAGAGGGGATTTCTCCTTTGACGATTTTTGAGAAAATGGTAGTCATAATCCTGGTGTTTTTTAACAAATTTAACGTGAAATACGCATAATTTCAAACAGGATAGTTCCTGAAGGGACTTTTACATCCACAACATCACCTACTTTTTTGCCAAGCAGCCCTTTGGCAATAGGTGAAGTAATCGAAATTTTCCCTTCCTTCAAATTTGCCTCAGTTTCAGCAACAAGGATATATTCCATAACCTGGTTACTGACCTTATTTTTTATCTTGACCTTATTCATTATCTGTACATTGGATGTATCAATCCTGCTTTTATCTACCAGTCGTGAATTTGCCAGGCTTTCCCTTAGCTTTGATATCTTCATCTCCAGCATTCCCTGTGCTTCTTTAGCTGCGTGATATTCAGCATTTTCCGACAGATCGCCCTTATCTCTGGCTTCTGCTATCTGCCTTGAAATAGCAGGTCTTTCAACTTTTGCCAATTGCTCGAGGTCACTCTTTAGTTTATTTAACCCTTCTTCTGAAAGATACATTACTCCCATAATACATTCTGTTATAGTACAAAAAAACAGAAAGAATTCCGGGATTCCGAAACTCTTTCATGGTGCAAATATACAAATTTTTTAAATTCTGAAAATAATTTAAACTAAATTATCAGAAAAAGCAATTGTTTTCACTACCTGATACACTGCTTTTTCTATTCATATTTTCTATTGATTATTTCAGAGTAAATTATAGCTTTTTTCAGATCAAATTCATCCTTGATCTCATTTATATCATTATCAGATTCATCTGATATTTCATATACATTCACCTCTTCTGTTTTATCTTCAAACACTTTCTCTGTTACTTCAGCCTTCTTATCAGATTGATCTTCAAAGGTGGATGTAATTAAAGATCCTTGTTGTTCTCTTTCGGCTGTTTCTGTTGTTTCTTCTATCTCTTCCTCAACATCCGAAAACTCAAACTTATCTTCATCCATATCTCTCAAACCCAATTTCTCAAAAAAGTTCATTCCGCCAGTCACACCACCACTTGAGCCACCGGGAATCTGTTGTGGTTTCTTCTTTTTACCAAGTACCCCTACTAAAATAATAATGGCACTGATAATAATATACAATATAGCACTAACACCGTCTTCCATTATTTCTTAAATATTTTTCTGAATAATCTTTTAAAAAAAGTCTCGCGTTTACGCATTTGCCTGTTAAACTTTTCTGCATTTTTCCTTGATTGTTTCATTCGTTCCTGAACCTCTTTTGTCTGAATTTCATACCGGTGGTTCAGTTCCTTTTTTCTTTCTTTTTCATAGGTTTTTTCTATTTTCTTATCCATCCGCTCGGCCTTGTTTTCAGCTTTTATCACCGTTCTTGACTTGTTTTGATGAATACATCCCTGTGACATAAACAGGATTATCATCAAAAAAAGCAACCTTCCGAACAACAATTTAACTAACTTTGCATTGAACTTGTAATTCATGAAACAATTAAAACATTGATATCAAATTTAAGCAAAATTTTATTAATTACTTTATCGCTTCTCATTTTTGTTACATGCGCAAAAAAAAAGGAGGATATAATACCTAATACTTACGTAAATTTCACCATAAGGCTGGATGATCCCAAGTTTACCAACCTGCATGCTATTGGTAATTCTGTTATAATCACCAGCGAATATGCAGGAAGATCTTCAGCAGGGTATGATTATAACGGAATAATTGTATACCGTTTCTCTGAAGACGAATTTTATGCATTTGACCGTACATGCCCTTTTAATATAGGCAAGAGCATTTCTGTTACTACTGAAAACACAAGTGATCCTATTGCTGAATGTCCTGAATGCGGTTCAGAGTATGTTCTTCCCAGTCTTGCTTTCCCTACCGAAAAGGGACCTTCAAGAGTCCCCCTGAAGCAATACAATACCAACTTCGATGGTGTAACGATATTCGTTTATAACTAATCAATCGGCAGTTGACAATTGGCAATTTCCTAAAGAGTGTTTAAAAAAGTATGTAATCAATCTCTTCCCATTATTATTCGCTCCCACAATCCTTCCCACAACCCGCTCATGAGGTTTTCGCAAACAAGTTTGCTCAAACGTTCCAACATTCCATTATTCCAACATTCCATTTCTTAATACCTGTAATGATCAGGTTTATATGGTCCGTTAACCGGGAAACCAATATAATCTGCCTGCTTCTTAGTTAGTTTCGTAAGATTAACGCCAATTTGTTCCAGGTGCAACCTGGCAACTTCCTCGTCAAGATATTTGGGTAAGCGGTAAACATCAATTTCATAATCTTTATTCCAAAGCTCAATTTGAGCAAGAACCTGGTTAGAGAAAGAATTACTCATCACAAATGAAGGATGTCCTGTTGCGCACCCCAGATTTACCAGGCGTCCTTCAGCAAGCATGAAGATGGCGTGTCCATCGGGGAAGGAATACTTATCTACCTGGGGTTTTATTGTTTCTTTAACTATACCGGGCCATTTTTCCAGTTTCTCAACCTGAATCTCATGATCAAAATGTCCAATATTACAGACAATAGACTGGTCCTTCATTTTAGACATATGTTCAGCAGTGATCACACCAAGGTTCCCTGTTGCAGTTACAAAAATATTTCCCTCATCGAGTGTTTCTTCAACGGTTTTTACTTCAAATCCTTCCATTGCAGCCTGCAATGCACAGATAGGATCAATTTCAGTTACAATCACCCTGGCACCGTACGATTGCATCGACCTGGCAGATCCTTTCCCCACATCACCATACCCGCAGACAACAACTACCTTACCTGCAATCATTACATCTGTAGCTCTTTTAATCCCGTCGGCAAGCGATTCACGGCATCCATAAAGATTATCAAATTTCGACTTTGTAACTGAATCATTCACATTCATAGCAGCTGTGAGAAGTGTTCCATTTTCTTTCATCTGGTACAAACGATGAACCCCGGTAGTTGTTTCCTCTGAAACACCTTTCAACTCCTTTACATTCCTGTGCCATCTCCCGGGATCTTCATTCATTATACTTTTCAGTTGTGCTAGAATAACTGCCTCCTCGTTATTTTCCGGTTCCTTGTCCAACAGAGATTTGTCTTCTTCAACCTCGTAACCTTTATGCATTAGCAATGTTCCATCCCCACCGTCATCTACTATAAGATTAGGACCTTTCCCCTCTGGAAAAGTCAAAGCCTGCGCCAGGCACCACCAGTATTCTTCCAGCGTTTCACCTTTCCATGCAAAAACAGGAATACCTTCCCTGGCAATTACAGCCGCGGCATGATCCTGTGTTGAAAAAATATTACAGCTTGCCCATCGCACGTCAGCTCCAAGTTCAACCAGAGTTTCAATCAGTACAGCAGTCTGTATTGTCATATGTAACGACCCTGTTATCCTGGCACCTTTCAAAGGTTTTGCAGCAGTATATTTTTTCCTGATTGCCATCAGTCCAGGCATCTCTTTTTCAGCAATTTCAACCTCTTTCCTGCCCCAGTCAGCAAGTAAAATATCTTTAACTTTATATTTCACATTTTCCACCATTGTATTTTCCATTTTTTTATATTAATTATTCCACGCAAATTTAATCAATTTATTCTATCACAGGTTTTTCAGTATTTCCCGTGCATATATTTTGTCCTTTTTGAGTTGTTCTACCAGTAGATCAATACTATCAAATTTTTTCTCATCCCGTATCCTCTCTTTGAATAGCAGGGTTACTTTCTGCCCGTATATTTCTTTATCAAAATCAAAAATATGTACTTCCACACTGGGTGGTTCACCGGTATGATTAACAGTAGGACGAAATCCAATATTCAACATACCACCAAATTTTTCATCCCCTACCATAATCTCAACTGCGTAAACCCCCACCCTGGGTATCAGCTTATATGTTTCATTAGAAAATATATTTGCAGTTGGGAATCCCATTTTTCTGCCAATTTTCTTACCTGTAACAATCCTTCCTCTAAAGAAAAAATCGTATCCGAGCAGGTTGTTTGCTAAACATATATCTCCATTCCATAAAGCATTCCTGATCCGTGTTGAACTTATTTTCTCCTCTTCTGCAATCTTCAGTTCAAGCTGGTCAACTTCAATTCCAAATTTGTCTGAACATGACTTAATTGCCTCGAAATCTCCGGTTCTGTCCTTTCCGAACTGGTTATCGGCTCCAATTAAAAGGTGCCTGGTCCCTATTTTATTTACCAAAATCTCTTCAATAAACTCGCAGGCAGTTTCATTACTTATCCTGCGAGTAAAAGGCAGAATAATAAGATGGTCAACCCCTGCTTTTTCCAATAGTCCCTTCTTTTCTTCCAGTGTATTTAACAATTTGAACAAATATTGGTCATTAGCCAGAAATATTCTGGGATGAGGCCAGAAAGTAAGTATAACAGATTCTCCCTTAACCCTGTCTCTATATTCTGCAAGAGTTTTCAGAATATGCTGATGTCCACGGTGTACACCATCAAAAATACCCACTGTAACCACCGGGTTTTTAATATCATACCTATCCTGTTCTTTATATACCTGCATGATGGTTTAAAAATGTTCACAAAATTACAAAAAAAGTAACTAACCAGTACTTAAAATGAACTAAAGTTGGGAAGAAGTTATAAGTGAACTAAAGTTGGGAAGAAGGAAGAAGTTATAAGTGAATTTATGTTAAGTAAGGTGAATGGTTTAGTAATTAACAGGAATACATTAGTACTTAAAGTGAACTAAAGTTGTGAAGAAGTTATAACTTTAGACATTGTAAACATTTTAGCATTCTAGACATTTTAGCACTTTAAACTTTAGCCCCTTAGGCATTTCTTTTATCAGTCATTCCAACCTTAAGGCACTAAATAGTTACGATTGATTTAATAAATATTAACTGATACAAAATGCATATTCCCGGCATAATCCTCAAAGACCCCTGGTTAAAACCTTTTCAGGAAATTATCCTGAACAGGGAAGAAAGAGCCAGGCAAAAAGAAAAAGAACTTACAGTAGATAAAAAGCTGATAGATTTTGCTACAGGCTATTTATTTTTCGGACTTCATAAAACAAAAAACAGCTGGGTTTTTCGGGAATGGGCACCTAATGCCAGGAAAATTTATATTATCGGTGAGTTCACAAACTGGGAAGAAAATGAGGAATACAGGCTAACACAAAAAGACTGCGGAAACTGGGAAATAAAATTACCCGGAAACAGTTTACAACACGGAGCACTGTTTAGGTTATCGGTTCACTGGGAAAATGGAAAGGGTTCCCGTATTCCGTCTTATGCAAAATATGTGATACAGGATGAAACAACAAAAATTTTCAATGCACACGTCTGGGCTCCGGAGAAACCATACATCTGGAAAAACACAGATTTCAAATCTCAGAAAAATTCACTTCTGGTTTACGAAGCCCACATTGGCATGGCAACCGAAGAAGAAAAAACCGGCACATTTGAGGAATTCAGAAAAAATATTTTACCCGGAATAGCAAAATCCGGATATAATGCCATCCAGCTTATGGCAATACAGGAACATCCGTATTACGGTTCTTTCGGTTATCATGTTTCCAGTTTTTTTGCTGTTTCCTCCCGTTTTGGAACGCCTGAAGAATTAAAAGCACTTATTGATGAAACACATGGTTATGGTATTGCAGTAATAATGGACCTCGTTCATTCGCACGCTGTAAAAAATGAGATTGAAGGTATAGCCCGCTTCGATGGTACATATTATCAATATTTTCATGAGGGTTCCCGGCGTGAACATGTTGCCTGGGATTCTCTTTGTTTTGATTATGGCAAAAATGAAGTTTTACATTTCCTCCTGTCTAATTGCAAGTTCTGGCTTGATGAATACCATTTCGATGGTTTTCGATTCGATGGTGTAACCAGTATGCTTTATCTTGACCATGGACTTTCCCGGAATTTCACATCTTATAATGATTATTATAACGAAAATCAGGACGAAGATGCCATTACATATCTGATTCTGACAAATAAGCTTATACATCAATATAAACCTGATGCGATTACTATTGCAGAAGAAATGAGTGGAATGCCGGGTTTGGGGAGTACAATAGAAGACGGAGGATTTGGTTTTGATTACCGTCTTGCTATGGGAACGCCTGATTACTGGATAAAGCTAATCAAAGAAATACCAGATGAGCAATGGAATGTCAGTCAGATTTATCATGAATTAACTAACCACCGTTCTGAGGAAAAAAGTATTAGTTATACCGAATCTCATGATCAGGCTTTGGTTGGTGACAAAACTATAATCTTCAGGTTGACAGATAAGGAAATGTATTTTCATATGAATAAAGATGATCAAAATCTGATTGTTGACCGGGGGATTGCTCTTCACAAGATGATCCGGTTAATAACTATTGCTACTTCCGGCGGGGGTTATCTGAACTTTATGGGCAATGAATTTGGTCATCCTGAGTGGATTGACTTCCCCAGAGAGGGTAACAACTGGTCGTATAAATATGCCCGAAGACAATGGAGTTTAATGCATAACCAGAGTCTCAAATATCATTACCTGTCCGATTTTGACAGGGATATGATGACTGTTATTAATGAAGAAAATTGTTACTCCGAACCTTTCCCATATAAAATCGTTTCTCATGAAGGCGACCAGGTTCTTGCTTTCAAACGGGCTAATTTATTATTCATATTTAATTTCAATCCTTCTGTCTCTTTTACAGATTATGGAATTCCTGCCGTCCCTGCTAAATACAGAATATTTTTAAACACTGATGATAAAAAATTCGGTGGCCAGGGACTGGTAGATCAAACATTAATTTACTATCCCGTTAAACCTGAGAAGCAGATTTCCCCGGAACAATATTTTCTGAAATTATATTTGCCCAGCAGAACTGCACTTGTTTTTAAACAGGAAAAATCCAGGAAAATACGTTAGTATCATGTTAGCCGACTGCCAATGAACAACATTTTGCTCACTTATTGGCATAATTTTTCTAGCTCTGTTCCATTATAGCGAACAAATTTAATTAAAATTTATACTACGATATTAGTGTTTATCTATTTTTGCATGTCGTATCCTCTATTAACACGCGATTAAAATTCTCATAATTTTACATTTTAATTAACCATTATTTCATTAAAAGGGATGTAAAGAGGCCAAGGGGTAAAGACAAACTTCAACACCCTCCGGGGTTGGGTATTATTATATTGCATAGCTACCCCGGACGTGACCGGGGCTACCTGACTTTAAGCCCTCCGGGCTTATTAATATGAGTAACAATTTTTCTTTTAGTAACTCTACCGTGTTTAGTAAATAACTAATAAAATCAGACTGAGTTCTGTTGGTATAACTAAAAAAAGACCCCGGAGGGTGTCTAATTCAGATAGCCACAGTAACGTCTGTGGTTATAGCGTAACAATCCAAAATCCAACCCCGGAGGGTGTTGAATTCT
>JADFUQ010000218.1 GCA_015222065.1 Bacteroidota bacterium | reverse complement strand
GAATCGCAGGAATTGGACCTTTGTGTATGCTGACACATTAAGCTATACATTGGATAAAGGTCAGGGCAGATACCGCATATCAATTGCCGGTGATAAGCTTATTTCACTATCTTCCTATGTTCATGTGCCTGAAGAATGGGAAAGAGCATATGAAGACAGACAAAGCAAACGGAGCATTATTAGAACAATCGGGAGTGTATTTTCAATTATTTTGCTTATTGCAGGTATGATTTGGGGTATTGTAAGGTGGACCAGGAAAGAATTCTCTGTAAAAATATTCCTGTACTTCGCAATCGGACTGCTTGGCTTGTTTATTCTTGACAGCTTCCTTACCTGGGATTCTGTAATGTTCGGCTATCAAACCAGTTTACCATGGTCGAATTTTGTTACAATGTTTATTGTTTCAATGGGGATAGGCGGATTATTTTCTTCAGCAGGTCTTGGTATTATCGGTGGTATGTCAGTTAATCTGGTTCCTGTGAAAGTTTCAGATAAGTATAACTGGCTTAAAGCAATCGGGCTTGCTTTGGCACTGTTCGGACTAAATGCCCTGTTGTCAAAATTTGAAATAAAAACCTCTCCTTTCTGGGCAAATTTTGATGCTTCAAATTCAAGGTTACCAATTATTAGTACCGGTATTGGCGATATTCAAAGCTTTATTGGCACTACCGGTATTTTGTTAATACTCTATTTTGGACTTCATACTTTTACAAAACAGTGGTCTCAATCGAAGTGGTTGTTTGGCGGATTAACCGTTCTTGCAGGTATATTGATCCAGGCTGCTTCACTTGACAATTATATCTTCTGGATTGTATCAGGATTGCTCACAGGTTTGATATTGCTGGGGTTATACATTTTGTTTATCCGCTATCATTTTGAATGGATACCTGTAATTGCGGCAGTGTCTGTTATCCTCGGAATAGTAAGAAATATTATAATCGGAGCCGTTCCCTCGGCATTAAGCGGAGGAATAATGGGAATATTAATTATTGGCCTTTTTGGATTGTATTGGTATTCTGAATTTGTGCATACCATTAAAGTAAAATAAGTATACGGATTTTGCGAACGAAGTGAAGCAATCTCTCCTGACTTTTCATAAAGCTAATGACAATCCATTTATTTAGCCTTCTCTTCTCCTTACTCATGCCTTATTGTATCAGCCGGATTTCGTGAGGATGTTGTAACCGCTCTGTATGTAGTTATCATCAAGGCAATTATAAGTGTGACCAAACCTGCAAAAAGGTAAAGAGTCCAGCTAACTGGTGTTTTCTGTGAGAAATTTTGTAACCATCTGTTTGTAACAAAATATGCAAATGGCCAGGCAATCAGGTTTGCAACCAGTATCAGGCTGATAAATTCATTGGATAAAAGCTTTACTACATCCGGTATTCTTGCCCCAAAAACCCTTCTTACGCCAATTTCTTTCTTTCTCTGTGCGGCAAGAAAAGAAGCCAGGCCAACTAATCCAAGACATGCAATAAACAATGTAAGTATTGTTAATACTAACGAAAACTTACCAAATTTAATTTCATTTTTATACAGATTATCAAGTTCCGTATCAAGAAAAGAATACTCGAAGGGACGTGTTGGTGCAAACCGGTTCCATTCATTTCTAATAAATGTTAGTGTTTTCTTGTAATTATTTGTATTTACTCTTATAGCAATAAAACGGGTAAGATGAGCTGCCTGAATTGGATCTTGTAAAATATCAAGTATAAAGTTATTAATAGGTTTATGGAGAGAAAGAACATAAAAATCCCTGAAAACCCCGATAACCTTTTCCTTTCCGTCTGACCGGATACTTTTGCCTATGGCTTCTTTATTTGTCCAGCCAAGGTTTTTTACCATCTCCTCGTTTATCATAATTGCATGTACATTATCGGAAGTTATTTCTTTAGAGAATGAACGGCCTTCAACCACTTCAATATTAAATGTTTCAATAAAATCATGACGCACCATAAACATTGGATACCAGTATTTTTGGTTATTTGATAAACCTTCGATAATTACCTGGCGGGTGTTGTGATTGACCCCAATAATATCCTCCATCCCTGTAACATATTCCACCTCAGGATGTTTTAACAGGTTTTCTTTAAATGTGTCATAGTTGATTACTATTTGTCCAACTGTTGGAATAAGTATAATTTGGTCTTTATTAAACCCCAGGTTAGCATTCCTAATAAATTTTAATTGTGTAAAAACAACCAGTGTGCTAATAATCAGGGCAATAGAAATAGAAAATTGTATAATTACGAGGATTTTACGGACTATACCACTTTTGGTACCTTTGCTTAAATCTCCTTGTAGAACAGTTACCGGGTTGAATGATGAAAGGAAAACAGCCGGGTATCCTCCGGCGAGAAAACCGGCAAAAATAGCCAGAAGTATTGCAAAAATAACACCCTCAGGCTGCAATAAAAAACCATAACTAATACTTTTTCCGGTAAAGTGATTAAATAAAGGCAGAAACGACTCTATTATTATTCCGGCAATAGCCAGTGCAAAAAGGCTAAGGATAATTGTTTCACTAAAAAATTGGATGGTCAGATTACCCCTGCTTCCTCCAAAAACCTTCTTTATTCCAATTTCCTTAGTCCTTGTAGCCGAATTAGCTGTTGTCAGATTCATAAAATTTATACATGCAAGTACAAGTATGATAAGTGCAATTGCAGACAAAACATAAATATATAATATGTTACCGTTTGGATGCATTTCATAAACATGATGCGACTGCAAATGAATATGTAATAATTTTTGGAGATAAAGAGTCACATCCTGGTCAGACAGGTCGGGATAATGGTTAAGGTAGAAATCAGGAAATTTTTCTTCCAGAATGTCAGGTGAAACATTTTTATGTAACAGAACATATGTCCAGCAGGGATTCCAAACCCAGGTCTGGGGCAGCTTTCCCTCACCCGATTGGCGAAATGTTGACATTGACCCCAGCATATCAAATTTGAAATGTGATTGTGAAGGAACATCTTCAATAACACCTGTAACTTCAAAATTCAGCCCCTCTTCTGCAATTAAAATCTTTCCAATAGGGTCTTCCTTTCCAAAATACCGTTTAGCAGCAGAGGATGTAAGAACAATTGTATTGGGACTGTTTAATGCAGTAGCAGGATCACCTTTGACGAAGGAGAATGTGAATATGTCAAATACAGTTGAATCGACCAGAAAAAAACCTCTTTCATTATATTTTACAATATTGTTGGTATCTTCACGATACTCGAAAAATATTTTAGAAACCTGGAAATCAAAGAACCGGCAGGTGCTTTCTACAATATCCGGATAGTCAAATTCAAGTGCAGGTGCAAAAGGAAATGAACAGGTGGCAGCATCCTCATTTACATCATTTGAATTATACAGGCGATTAACCCTGTATATACGGTCTGCCTTATCATGGAATTTGTCATAGCTAATTTCGTCATTAATGTATATCGCAATAAAAATGTAGCTGGCTAATCCAATAGCCAGTCCTCCAATGTTTAAAAGAGAGTAATTTAAATGACGGGTAATATTCCTGTAGGCAATTATAAAATAATGTCTTATCATACCGAAAACCTGTTTACCATTATATCTACTTAAATTATTAAATGCAAATATAATGCTAAAATTGTTATATTTTTAATATTCAGTTTATTGCATAAATATACGGTATTCATACTAATCCAATAACTGTTATATTAGCGTACATTCCTGTGTTCAGTAACGTACACTACTTGCCTTACTCACATCTTCTTACTTCTTCATTTTATATTCTACATTTTACATTCTTCAAAAGTGTTACGTGTTTCGTGTTACGGGTTAAAAGTTACGCCACATTTCCTCCTCTCTTCGTCGCCCCTTTCTCCTCTTCTCATCTTCATACTTACCCACTTACCTTACTCTCCTTCCAGCTTCCAGCTTCCAGCTTCAGACTTCCATCTTTTATTTAATCAATATTATTATTACTTTAGCAGTGTCGCTCATTCAAAAACACTTCTTAAGTAATTTCCAAAATATTTCCACTTTAGTTATGGGAAAAAAATACAGAATCCTGTTTGAATCTTCGAGAGATGCAATAATGTTGCTTGCTCCACCTGACTGGTTATTTACCGTAGGAAACAAAGCTACACTCGAAATGTTCGGGGCAAAGAATGAAAAAGAATTTTCTTCTAAAACCCCCGGTGATCTATCACCGGAATATCAACCTGATGGACAGCTTTCTTCTGAAAAAGCCGAAAAAGTGATAGGAAAAGCAATGAAAAATGGTTCGCATTTCTTAGAATGGACACATAAAAGAATTAATGGTGATGAGTTTCCTGCAACTGTTTTGTTGACCAGGGTAAAATTGGAAGGTAAGGAATTATTAACGGCAACAGTAAGAGATATAACCGAAACCAAAAAGACAGAAAAAGAGCTGCAAGAGTATCGCGATCATCTTGAAAAAATAGTAGAAGAAAGGACA
This sequence comes from Bacteroidota bacterium, assembly GCA_015222065.1. Classification (GTDB taxonomy): domain Bacteria; phylum Bacteroidota; class Bacteroidia; order Bacteroidales; family VadinHA17; genus JADFUQ01. The sequence continues at coordinate 5,351 of JADFUQ010000218.1, read as the reverse complement.
AACAAACTGCAGGAGAGCGAAGAAAAATATCGTAATTTCTTCAGTACTTCAAAAGACTGCATCTATATTACTTCGAAAGAAGGAGAATGGCTTGATATGAGTGACAGTGCTCCGGAATTTTTTGGTTATGAAAACAAGGAAGAGTTAAAAAAGGTAAAAACCCCCGATTTATATGAAAATCCGGCGGACAGAAAAGAACATGCCCTGCAAATTGAAAATCAGGGATTTGCAAAAAATTTTGCTGTAAATCTGCGAAAGAAAGATGGTACTGTTATTAATGTACTTATTACATCTGTACCAATAAAAGACAATAAAGGTGAAGTAATTGCTTTCCAGGGATCAATACGGGATATTACCGCACAAAAAGAAGCAGAAAACGCGTTGAAGGAAAGCAGAGAACACTTACAGGAACTAAATACAACTAAAAACAAGTTCTTTTCATTATTAGGGCATGATCTTCGGAGTCCTTTCAATTCAATTATTGGCTTCTCTGAAATGCTATATAATGAGACTGAGGCTTTTAGCAAAGCGGAAATCAAAGAAATAGCTAAAAATATTTATAAAACCAGCCAGGAAACTTATAATCTTTTGAATAACCTGCTTGAATGGTCAGGAACACAAACAGGCAGGATTAAATTCGAACCTGCCAAAACAGGGATTTATGATATTGTTATTAGTACAATTGATCTGCTAAATGATACTGCGAAGAAGAAGAATATTTCTGTTTCGGTTGACATCCCTGAACAGCTACAGGTTTTTACCGATATAAATATGATAACTACTGTGATAAGAAATCTGCTTTCAAATGCAATTAAATTCACTTATGAAAAGGGAAGTATTAAAATAGGTGCTCAGGATGCTGGTAAGTCTGTTGAAATCACTATAGCCGATACAGGCGTGGGGATTAAAAAGAAAGATATTGACAAGATTTTCCGTATTGATGCAGATTTTTCCACCACGGGTACTGCCAATGAAAAAGGTACCGGACTGGGATTAATACTATGTAAGGAATTTATTGCATTAAATAACGGGGATATCCGTGTTGAAAGCGAGATTGGTAAGGGCAGCAGGTTTATTGTCAATCTGCCGAAGGGTGAATAAGTAAGAAGTAAAAAGTAAATAGTAGGTAGAAAGAAGTTGAGTATTGAGGTTGAAGAAGAGTTGAGTAGTTAAGTAAGTTGAGTCTGTGCTGACCGACCGTAGTAAGCGTCAGTATGGGTGAGTAAGGAAGAAAAGAGAGTTGAAGTTTGACAAACCAATAACAAATAACTAGTTACCAGAAACCAGCACCCAGTAACCACAGTGAAATATGCTCCTTCGTCGCATTTCACGTGGCAAGCCAGAAATCAGTATTACTCACAAATACTACGAGTAAAATAACTAAAACTTAACAAATTCAACCCTTCTGTTATTTGCTTTGCCTTCCGGTGTGGAATTTTCATCAACGGGTTTACTTTCACCCCAGCCATTGGTCTTTAGCCTGTTATCTGAAATACCCAACCTTACAAATTCTGCTTTAATTGCCTCTGCCCTTTTTTCTGAAAGCACCTGGTTTGAAGCGTCATCCCCATCACTGTCAGTATGACCTTCTATACTAAAATTGATCTCCGGATGTTGATTCATCAATTGCACAATCTTATTGATCACACCCATTGATTCAGGTTTAACATCAGATTTTCCTGAAGCAAATTTAATACCTGTAGTTACAATCTTTCCATCAGTCATAAAACGCTCATAATATTTTTTCCCACCTTCAGCTATACGGATGTTTTTAATCAGAACATCAGGGGCGCCTGGTATCCACGCTGCGTCATCAGACTCATTACCAAGGAAAAAGGCTGATGGATTGCATTTAATATTTGGAATATTTAATAATCTGTGCTGGTCTAAATATACCTTTAAAGACCTTATATTAAATTCAATGGCAACATGGCGCCATTTTGATGATAGTTTTTCTTCTGATGGATCCCAGGGTATTTGACCTTTATATCTATCAAACATAGAGACTTTATTATATTCTAAAGTAATTCTTTGTAAATCATTATCGACTCTATCGGCCGCAGCCCATGCGGCGAAATAATCTCCATCTACATTTTTAATATTCCAGAGCCATACATAATATTTCGTTTCCCAGTCTTCTGTTGGATTCCCGTTCTCATCTATTTCACGATTAAAATAAGCGTCGAATTCTATGGTGAATTTTTCAGGAAGATAATCCTCCTCTGTTTCCATTAACGGGAAAATAATATCTTCATCAATAGAAAATTTTATCACCTTTTCATTTCCAATCATTGCATTTTCAGCAATTCCTCGCATCAAATCCCATTTTGAAGGAAATTCACCGTTTTCCTCCCACAAAAGATCATCTTCAAAAATAACCTTATCACCCGGGACAAAATTATAATTCGACCAGGCTTTAAGTTGTTCCTCATGTGTTTGTGGCTGTTCAGCAGTACCGGATATTTTTTTATCTGAAGCATTTTCATTTGAAATATCCTGTTTTGTTACTTCAGTTTCCTGTTCTTCCTTTTCTTTCTGCTTACTTTCACTCAATTTTTCTTCTAATTTCTTTTTAGCTTTCTCTTTAATATTCCATTGAGCATTTGCACTAAAAGGTAAAGACAGGAAAAACATCATTGAAAATAAATAAATTAAAGTTTTCATGACTACCTGTTTTAGTTTATTTAATTATTTATAATTTATATAGTAATAAGAAAATAAAGACATGACCGGAACCGAAAAAACTCTGCGCCTTAGTAATGATAGCAAAAGCAAGTATATGAAACATCAGGAGATCCAGGAAGCTATGGAAAGACAATTTTAACAGTTATACTTTCCTGATGCCATTGTTTATCAATCTATAAAATTAATGAATTATTTTAAAATCATCAAATTAATTCCAGGCAATTCGAAAGGAAAAGTATGAGGTGAAGAAATAACGGTGTTACCTGGAGATGGAGAAGAGATATTGTGACAAAATATTCAAAAAAAAACCCGGCAATAATTTGCCGGGCTTTGATGCAAAATAGTTTAATTAAATATTTAGGCTAACTTAACGTTAACTGCATTTAATCCTTTTTTACCTTCAGTTAGTTCAAAAGTTACTTTATCATCTTCAGTGATCTTGTCAATTAAGCCGGAAACATGTACAAAATAGTCAGTTCCTGTTTCTTCATCAATAATAAATCCAAAACCTTTGGTTTCATCAAAAAATTTTACTTTACCTGTTTTCATTTTGTTATTATTCAATAAATTTAAAAATATGGAAAATTAATTTGCTAATAGAAATTAGCTTTGTTTCATTAATAGTTCTGATTTAGTGTTCTTAAAAAAAGTTATTAGGAATATTTTATATCAAGAATATATATTTCATTTTTTTTGCAAATATAGCTTTAAATCTTATTAAATTGCTTTTTTTATTAGAAAATAAACTTTTTTATTATTCCAAACCTGTTTCTATTAGATTTTAATACTACTTTGTTTGGAATTTAAAGTATATATCATTAATTTACATAAAAAAAAGATGGGTTGGGAAATTGAAAGAAAATTCCTTATTGAACGATTGCCCGGTGATATTACAAGGACAAAACCTGTAAATATTAGCCAGGGATACCTGATCCTGTGTGAGAATGGCCCGGAACTTAGAATCAGGTCCATGGGAAAAAGGTACTATCTGACTATTAAAGAGGAAGGATCATTAAAGCGAAAAGAAATTGAAACAGAAATTACAAAAGCTCCTTTTAATAGTTTATGGCCACATACACAGGGCAAACGTATTGAAAAACAAAGATACTCAATTAATTACGGAGCCAGGAAAATATTTATTGATGAATTCGCCGGTAAATATGCCGGACTGTTGATGGCTGAAATTGAGTTTCCTAATGAAAAGCAAGCCATTGAGTATGACCCTCCACCCTGGTTTGGAAAAGAGATCACACATAATCCGAAGTACAGGAACAGGAATATGGCTTGTTAAGAGAAAGGTTATAGAAGGCTGAGGCTAAGGCTGAGGGAAGAAGGAAAATAAAGAAGAATTATGTGTTAAATTAAAATACATTAGTTAGTGTCTGTCCATAGAGTCAGTAAGTTTTAGTTAAATTGAATATCGAACAAGGAACGCTGATTTTAGATTTCAGATTTTCAAATACTTCGAAAATCGTTAATCGGTGTTCCTTGTTCTTAAATCAATTTTCACTTACTTTATGGACAAACTCTAATTAGTTACAAATATACACTATGGCTAAATACATCGGGATTTTAACTTCCGGCGGTGATTCACCTGGTTTAAACGCTGCTATCCGCGGAATAGGAAAAGCTGCATTGGGAGACTACGATATGCAGGTAATCGGATTTCATGATGGTTTCAGGGGACTTATGGAAAACAGGACAACAATACTGGATAGTAATAAATTATCAGGGATCATTACCCTGGGTGGCACTTTATTGGGAACAAGCCGTGAAAAACCTCACAAGATGAATATTGGAGGGAAACTTATGGATATGACAGATGTTATTGTTGAAAATTTCCATCATCATCATCTCGATGCTCTTGTTTGTCTTGGTGGTGGAGGTACCCAGAAGAATGCCTTTAAATTGGTAGAAAAAGGTCTTAATATTGTTACATTACCAAAAACAATTGATAATGATATTGCCTATACTGATACTACTTTCGGATTTGATACAGCTCTTGGAATTGCTGTTAATGCAATTGACCGGTTGCACAGTACGGCTCATAGCCATCACAGAATTATTGTGGTTGAAATAATGGGCCATAGGACCGGCTGGCTGGCTCTCGGTGCCGGGGTGTCAGGTGGTGCTGATGTGATCCTTATTCCCGAGATACCTTACAATATTGATAATGTAGCTGAATCAATACTTGAAAGAAGTCGTGGAGGCAAAAGTTTCAGTATTGTAGCTGTGGCTGAAGGTGCTATTTCACAAGAGGGAATAAAAAAAATAGAGGAAACAAAAAAAGAACTACATGGCACAAAAGATAATAAAGAAATTTTGAAACTAAAGGCAAAACTGAAAGAACTTGATAAGCAATATACAGGAAAAACTACTGATATTGCACGTACCCTGGAAAAAATTACAGGTCTTGAGTCACGACTTACAATCCTTGGACATCTGCAGAGGGGTGGTACTCCATCGCCTGCCGACAGACTTCTTGCCACAAGACTTGGAACTGCATGTGTTGAATATATTCAGAATGAACAGTTCGGTATAATGGTAGCGGCTAAAGGAGATGATGCAGAGGCTGTACCGCTTGAGAAAGTGATTGGCATAAGAAAAATTGTTCCTATTGATCATCCCTGGATAAGAAGCGCCCGTAGTGTCGGAACATGTCTGGG
>JADFUQ010000217.1 GCA_015222065.1 Bacteroidota bacterium | reverse complement strand
TTTTAATGTTTAACAATTTGATATGTCCTAATTTCTTTGTTACCCTCTGTTACTTTCAGTATATAAGTAGCGGGTTTGTAATTCTGCATATTAACAGTTTGTTTGCTTCCTGTAATCTTTTTTTGCAAAATTAGTTTGCCGTTTAAATCAAAAAGATTTATTTGCAAATCTCTTTGCTTATCAGTTTTTACTTCTATAAATAAAAAACTGTTCGTAGGGTTTGGGTAAACAGATAATTCAATACCTGAGGTTTGCAGGTCGTTAATAGCTGTTACAGTTAGTTTGCTTTGTTGGAAACCCTGTGTGAGAATAAAATTGGTCTCACTAAGTGTTTCAATGACTACTTCACCAAGTGTCCAGGAAAGGGAACCGGAAGAATTTTCATAAAAATCTCCTGAAGTTGCAATAACCTCAGCCTGTTGTGCTTTTACTGAAACACTTGTAGTTAATACTAAAATAAGGAGTAAATAATTTTTCATATACTTATTTTTTAAAATACAACATTTCTTCGAAAGAGCCCTTCGGACAATTTTTCAAAGATAATTTACAAAAAGTCTGCTTAGGGAAGCTTGTTAGGAAGGGCGGGCTTTTATTATTATGTTTCATTATTGGGGGAATTACCACTAATGATTGTGAATGTGTGTACTCACATACTATATCGACTTGTTTTAACTACATATATATCTTAAAATAGTTAGTATTAATTAATCATGATTCTACAGAAAATGTCACGGTTTACACTTTACTAACTAATAAAGGTATGGAAACGAACATATCGAAATCTAACACATATGTCCCAATTACTAACACATATGTAACAAAACAGCTTGTTGAAAATATGTAACGATCTATGTTTGAAATTGTAATAAAAAATAATTCTTAAGTTTTGTTTTATGAATTTTTTATTACATTTGCACCCGCTTAATTAATTAATAATACAATATGGCAAATCATCCATCAGCAATTAAGAGAAACAGGCAATCAGAGAAAAGAAAATTGCACAACAAGTATTACACGAAAACTGTACGTAATGCAATAAAAAAATTACGCGAAACAACAGATAAGAAATCTGCTGACAAACTTTATCCGGAAGTTATTTCAAAAATCGATAAGTTGGCCGGAAAAAACCATATTCATAAAAACAAGGCAGCAAACCTTAAATCAAAACTTGCCAAACATATTAGTAGCTTGTAAGAATTTTTTACGATATATATTAATAAAAGGTGTCCCGGTACAAGGACGCCTTTTTTTTTATCATAATAATGAGTAATGGAATAGTGGAACGTTTGAACAAACTTGTTTGTGAAAACCTCATGAGCGGGTTGTGGGAAGGATTGTGGGAGCGAATAATAATGGAATGTTGGAACAAACATATTCCCTGGCCATCCTGTTTTGTTAAACTTTTTTCTTACTTTTATTATACGTAAAAATCTGCATTGAGAATGATATCAAACAATTATCTCAGAATAAAAGACCTGGCTGAAGAAGACCGGCCAAGGGAAAAACTGATGGATAAAGGAATAAGTTCATTAACTGATGCCGAACTTATTGCAATACTCATCGGGTCGGGCAATAGAAATGAATCGGCAGTTGATCTGGGGAAAAAAATACTTGGGTCTGTCAGCCATAACCTTAATGAGCTGGGGAAATTATCCATCCATGACCTGATGAAAATGAAAGGTATTGGCAAAGCGAAAGCAATTACTATTCTTGCTGCACTCGAACTTGGAAGGAGAAGAAAATCCTCTGAAACAATGAAAAAAAAGAAGATATCCAACAGCAAAGATGTACTGGATTATTTTCAGCCCCTGTTAGCCGATCTACACTACGAAGAATTCTGGGTTTTGCTTCTGAACCGTTCAAACCGTGTTGTTAACAAAATAAAAATCAGCCAGGGAGGAATATCAGGAACTGTTATTGATGTACGGCTCATTTTAAAAAAAGCAATTGAACATGAAACATCGTCCATTATACTTTGTCATAATCATCCCTCAGGTAATCTCGAGCCCAGCGAATCGGACAAAAAAATAACCCAAAAACTTAAGGAGGCAGGAAAGGTTATGGATATAGGCGTGGTGGATCATTTAATTATATCCGATAATGGCTACTTTAGCTTTGCCGATGAAGGGTTGTTATCGTGACAAAGAACATAGCTTTGTATAGTAATTAACTTATGTTTCGCACTTGACAACACATTAATATACAGCTGTTAAAATAAATAATGAACAAGGATTAACGAATAACGAATTTTGAAGTTTCTATTAAACCATGATTACTTCTAAAATCTAAAATCGGTGTTCCTTGTTCGATATTTAAAAAATGGAATTGTGTTCTTATTTAATATTATGCACTTTATGCAAATCATTATTTTTGTAACTAATTAAGATATAATTAATTATTTCATCTGCGAAACGTCAGTAATTAAGAAAGCAATATTTGATTGATAACTAATCAGTACTTAAAGTGAAACTATGCTTCAGCTACGCTCAGCATAAAAAATTGAGAAGAAGTTATAACTTTAGACACTTCTTCATTTAGGCACTTTAGGCACTCTAAACTTTAGGCACTGAATAGTTATATAAAATGATATAGTGAAAATAATGCAGCTTTATTGATTTAACTATCCCCCGTGTCTATAAAATATGTGCCATATCAAGAGTTAAACTTCAGCAAATGGGACAGATGTATTGACACAGCCTATAACCGTGAAATTTATGCTTACTCATGGTTTCTTGATTCTGTTACTGACCACTGGGATGCACTTGTTGAAAATGATTATGAAAAAGTTATGGCTCTTCCGGTAAGTTCTTTCATGGGAAAATCTTTTATTTATCAACCCCTGATGGCACCGGAACTTGGAATTTTCTCTCCTGATCCGGTTCACAATAACACGATTAATGAATTTATTGGTCTTGTTTTTGAAAAATATAAATACGCCGAACTTCCTTTCAATAAATTTATTGAGACTGATCTTTCTTTTACAAAGTATAAATTAAAACAATCATTTGACCTGGACCTTATCTCTCCATATCAAAAAACATTCGCGAATTTCACTAATGAAGCAAAGAGAAAAATCAGGTTTGCTGAAGATTCAGGACTTTTTATTTCAAAAGGTCTTGTCCCCAATGAGATGCTTAAATTTCACCGGGATATAAAAATGCCATTTTTTCACAAATTCAATAACCCTTTTTATAGCAAATTGCGACGACTGATCTCTCTTTCTATACAAAACAGAACGGGTGAAACATTCGGAGTTTACACTCATGAAAATAACTTATGTTCTCTTGGATTCATAATTAAAACACAGGATAAAATAGTTTTTTACCTTTTAGCATCAGATAATTTCGGTATAAAGAAAAATACCACATGGTTCCTTATCGATCATATTATCAGGATGTATTCAGAAAGAAATATTACCCTGAGATTCGAACCTTTCATATTTCACCATATTAGTAACCAACCGAATATCACATTTAATTACAAAAAAAAGAACCTGAACTATCAGTACAATATCTTTACATCGTTTGGTGTAAAAAAGTATC
>JADFUQ010000216.1 GCA_015222065.1 Bacteroidota bacterium | reverse complement strand
TGAACCATAATTATTCCTCCATTAGAATTAGCGCCGGATCCCGGGTTACTGCCAACGATGCCGGTATTAAGGTTGAAAGGGCGGTAAACACAGGTGTAACAATCAAAGACCAGATCAATAAGCTATAAGCAGGCTCAATAGTATTGGCAGTAACTTGAAAAATTTCAGGACCTATTACTGATGAAAGTTCCGTGCCAACGAAAAAACCAAATACCGCTCCAACCAATCCCAGCAATATGGCCTTTCCTAAAAAAAGAAATATAATTTTCCCAATACCATAACCAACTGCCCGTAAGATACCTGTTTCCCGTTGCCGTTCATTAGCATTATTAATAGCCAGGGCCGCTATCCATACAGCGCAAACAATAACAACAAAGGTCAGGATAAAAATAATATACTTCTCAACCATCATTCTTTGTTTTTCACGCGCAACAGCAATTGTTTGGTTTATGATAACTTTTGCATCAGGAAGCACCTGGCTGAGTTGGTTCCGCAATATTTCTATGGGGTTAACTTCATCAGATGTAAGACAGAGGCAGTGCAAGGCCTTTATTTCGTTTATTTCTCCTCTTTTATCAACCATTTCCTGCACATCATTCAGTGTGGTGTAAACCCGGATATCATCTGAGCTGCCGGTTTCAGAGAGTATTCTGGCTACAGTAAATAATTTGTTAAAAATCTCCAATTCATCTCCGGTAGTTATATCGAAGCTATTTGCAATTTCAAATCCAAGGTACACAGTCCCCGGTTCAATGGAAAAAATCATCGGAGTTTTTTCCCTTCCCGAAGGTTCAATCTCAGGAGATATTCCGGTTAGAATTATTTCCCTGTTACGCCAGGTTACTTTCTTGTGCAATGTAGCTGTCAGGTGTGCATAAGAAAATTTTTTATATGAGTAAAACTTATCAATATATTCCTCAGGCATCGTCAAGTCTGAATAGCCTGTAAGCCAGAATTGGTTCATGTCGGTTTCTTCCGGAATAATACGTAAATTAAACCCCATATCTCTGGTCAGTCTGACTGTTTCCCGCTTTGATGCATCACTCATCGTGAAAAAAGAAACGAACAAAGTGACTGCCGTAATAATCGCCAACAAGCTTAGAATAAAATTGAGTTTCCTGTGAAGGATTTCCTTAATTAAAAGTTTTAATATCATGATGCTCTTTTTTTTGCTTTTAGCAAAATGAAAATACTAATTACTAAAATAATTAAAACAAGGATACCTGCACTAAATAATACAATTTTAATAACGGGTCTTCTTTCTGAAGAAGAGTATAAATTTTGAATTTGAGCCGATGATAATTGTTTACTATTTGCTTCCTCAACTGATTCTCCCTGTTCTTTATCATATCCAAAAAGATTGTAATCCAGGGGATTGCTCAGTTTACCATTCCGTGGTATCACTGAAACATCAATAGATAATATCTGACTCATTTCTGATTTTATCATAGGATTTTCGACATCAAAACCAAGCTGTTTTACCAGCTCGCCCTGAATTTTTGTTTCCCAGCGAAAAGGGATCATAGTTCCCAGTTTCCACCGCCTGTCAAGTCCGCATTCACAATCTGCATATACTATTGAAAGAAGATTGAATATATTGGTTTTTGTAATTTGTTCATTTTTCAGTACCGGCCCCATAAGACGTCCTCTTCCGTAAAGCACCGCTATTTCAGGACCATTATTAATTGCCCGGTCAAAACCAAGGCTCCAAAGAAGGATATTCTCATTAGAGATTGATTCATTAGGTATGATTATAATTTTGGGAATTATATCAGTAGGTTTAGGCATCGACCCGACAAATCCCGATATTTCATTGATAGCCTGTTCAGCTTTATTTCGTGCAATCTTATTTTCAGAAACATCTTCTCCTTCAATGAGTAAAACAATACTATAAGACCTGACAATATTTTTTATAATTTCACCCCGTATCCTGGAATTCACAACAGATTCTGTCATCGACCACACTGATTCTTTAGTTGACTTCCTTGTTTTGGGAAACGGTACAACTATTGATCTTCCTTCAGAAGAAACTAAAATCGCAACAGGAAATGATCCGGCATTCCAATGATGCAAAAACTTTAATGCCGGATGCTCCTTTTGTTCATCTACATTAATTATTTCAGCTTTTACATTAGTCTCCATTAAAACAGGGTAAGCCACCTTTCTGAATGTGGAAATGATTTCTTCTGATGTGTTGCTTTGTGCAAAAAAATAGAGCAGATAGGGCTCAGCCCCGATATCCGTAAAACCAATTTCACGAATAGTATATTTACAAGCGAAACTTACCGGCAAAAAGATCCAATTTAACAGTAAAACAATTACTATCAGTATCAATCTTCTCCTTATCATATTCTTTAATTTAGCACATACTACTCACAACTCACCCATTCACTCATTTACGCATTCACTCATTTACTCATTTACTTATTCACTACCTGGCATCGGGTTTAGGTTCAGGATCTTCTCCAAGTAGAATAGCCCGCATGTAAACTACTGCCATTGGCCAGTGAGCCATTGAGTATATATCCGCTTCATTTATCCCTTCCGGCATCAACTGAGGCCAACCCCCAACGGTCAATAACGCACTATCACGATTAAAAGAAAATCCGCTCTCATCCTCATGCCAGTAACGAAGGACTTCAAGAGCGTTCAGAGCTGCCGCTCGATCAATGTCGTCACTTCGATAGTCGGTCTCTCTCTTCAGCACATACAGCGAGTAGAGTGCATCGAAATTCTCACATGGTCCGGGACCAAAAGAACCGGTGGAATCCTGGAGGCGTAACGCCGAGTCAATAGTGCGTTCAATGTAGTGTATGGGCCACCCGTAAATCAGATACATACCCTTCACAATTTTGAAGTGCCCCGCAACCGCATCGTGCAGGGGCGTTTCAGGAGGTCCCCAGAGCCCGGTCTCAGGGTTCTGATTTTCATCAATCCACTGATGGACAAAGTCCAGTACGCCATCTTCTCTGCCTTGATCAGCCAAAATTTTCTGATGACGACTGAGATTTCGTGCAGCATGGGAGCCCCATCCCCAGGGGTTAGGTACGTTTTTCATGCTATCCAGCCATGCCCTTGCCTGATCCACATCTGCAAATACATCGTATTTCTGAATCAGGTTCTTCGGTACGACAAAATCTCCCGGCACACCGGCAGTCCGGAGTATAGTGAGCCAGCGCTGCGTATATAAAAGAAATATCGATTCGTATTCACTACCCGATATTCCCAACCGTTTCAAAGGTAGTGAGTCCTCTATCAGTCCGGTTTCAGGGTTATACCATGATTCTGCGGTTTCCCGCCACTCCTCCAACTGGTTCTGTGATAACGGTGGAGGATACCCCAGACGGGACAATAAATTATAGCCATTGAGAGCCATGTAGGAGGCCATTGTGCTGTATTCATCGTATGCGCTGCGAGACCATCGAAAGTATCCATACGGACGGTCCTGCACACGCATAGATTCGGCATAATCCCAAAGCCCGGTAAGAAGCCGGTTCATCTCTTCCAATACCTCAGGACATTGCTCCTGTCCACACTCGGGGCATGTAGGATCCTCGCCAGCAAATACATCCTGGCAAGAGTCACAAATTCTATATATGATCTGTGATTCTTCTTTCTCCTGTAATTTTTTTGAAGTGTGCCTTTTGCAACTTATTGCGCCTCCAATAGCTAACAAAACAATAATAACACTTAATAGTAATTTTCGAATTTTCATAATCAGCTTCTTTTTAGTTAAGATTAGTTTTATAAAATTTTGCGTAGTCGAATTATTTGTTCAGATATCTTTCATATCAGTTCGGTAAAGGATAATTCATAACCTGAAAACGATCTAGTTGATAAAGAGCTACTTTAATGAGCTTTTGAAGTGATTTTCGATTATTTTCAGGATCACATCCAAAATCTTCATCATCTGATTTATTAATTTCCGTATACCGTTTTTCATAATACTGTTGAGCAAGCGCCTGACCTTCTCCCCCATCATGACAATCGGCAGCAGACATCAGATGACCATCCGGATGCGGGAAAACAACAGAAAAGGTTGGATCAGCCATTGACCACCTGCCCTCAGTATAAAACTCAGAAATAACATGCGCTGCTAAACCGGATTCCTGTGCAGCTTTCTCTGAGTAATTGAAGAATATCATCCGTGCAGGTATCCCCGCGACCTGACATAGTCGAATAAATACTCGCGATTGCTCATTACACCAGGCATCCCCACTAACCAAAAGCTCCTCATCCGACAAGCCCCGGTTACCGGGTATAAATTCTCTACAAGGCGGAATTGTCGGATGTTTAGCTACAACAGGTACTACTTTTGTTAACAGATGTACTGCTTTTTCCCTGTCACTTTTCAGACCTGAAACATGTTTTTGCACCAACTTTTCGTAGGCAGGCAGGGTGCCATTTTTATAATCCACAGTGATTGGTGTATATTGTTCGTACAGGTATTTCGCGGTTTCTTCACAATATGGAACACTGGAATAGGCATGATAACGATCAATACCAACTACACCTTCCACATATAATTTTCTGACAAAGGGTGAAACCCAGGCAGGCAAATCAACTTTTACCCAGGGTGGAATTGGCGCCCCGTAGAATTTTGACTCTTCCGCCCACTCCGGGATCATACGATTTTTCAACGGTACCATTTTCATGGATAACCAATTTTTATCCTGAAGGTAAAACAAGTTACGCCAGATTATCTCTTTTTCATCTTTAGGAGAAACAGGAAGGTTATAGTTGAGTATTTCAAAATGACCATATCTATTGACATCCGACTCAGACAATTCCCTAAAACGACATCGGTTTGTTTCAGCAGTACAGCCCAGATTCTCATCGCTTTCTTCAGATAGCTCCCTGAATTTTTTTCGTAAAGCGATCTCAGCATATTTCTGACCTTCTCCTTTGTCATGACATTCGGCAGCAGATAAGAGATGCCCATCAGGATGTGGATGTACGAAAAAATCAGATGCATCTGCCATTGACCAATAGCCATCAGCATAAAATTCTGTGACTACATGAGCCCCACCGCCGGATTCTTCGGAGTAACCCAAAAAGACATACCTTGCAGGAATTCCTGCAACCTGGCATAAACGCATAAAAACCCTGGCTTGTTCATTACACCAGAGAATGCCATCAGCAAGAAGCTGTTCATCATCAAAAGCCCGGTTTCCCGGCACATACAGACTGCAAGGTACACTTAAGCCATTACTTGGATGTTTTGTAATTACAGGCATTACTTCAGTCAAAAGCTGAATTGCCTTTTCTTTATCACTCTCAATTTCAGAGACATATTTGTTTACAATTGCTTCGTATGAAGGCAGGACACCTTTGATATAATTGACTCTGACAGGTGTATAATCTTCATAGAGAAATTTTGCTGTCTCTTCGTTATACCTAATCCGGTAATAACTGTGATAGCGATCAATACCTGCCACATTCTTTACAGTTTGTTTCACGATATGGGGCTCAATCCAATCCGGCAAATTTTCCTTTGCCCACTCAGGTACCGGCGCATCATATATTTTGGCATCATTGGCCCAGGCAGGGATCAGAGATCCGTTTTCAACTTCTACCAGATCTTTTGAATACCAGTCATTATCGGTTTTGGATGGACTTTTTGATTTTTGCTCACATGATTGTCCTGCAATCAAAACGATCAATAGTAAGACAGACAGATTCTTTCTCATGGCTTCTCTCTATTTTGATGTATTGGAATTTTATGTTTATGACTTGATAATAGCTAATTTCACTATACTTTATATTTTAAGTCGGCAATCTTCAGTCGGCAGTCGGCAGTCGGCAATCTGAAGACTGAGCTATTTATACTTCGTTATATACAGTTAAGTTTCTAAAGCCAATTGCCATTATGTTATAATTGTTTGATTATTTATCGCTTTTTTGTCGATTGTTGACTGTTGACTGCCGACTGTTGACTGCCGACTAATTATTCATCATTCATCCAGGTTTCCTCAGAAAAAATAAGTCTTCCATAATATTCCGGAGTGTGATTGCCTAAAGGTTCAGGCAGGTAAAAAAGATTTCTTCTTGCTGGTTCTGTTTTTCTTGCCAATCGATAGAGATTAAACCGCCAAACATCACCTGGTTTGGGTATATCCATATATCCAAGAACGCTGAACATCTGAAAAGGGATTGCAACTTCAATAATCCACCATTTGTCTTTATCATCCTCATTATTTATGGTTCCCTCATGTTGTCTTCCGATTTGGAGACTGGGTGTATTCCATCTGCTGCCTTCTTCAAACAGGTGAATTCCACAAAAATAGGTAATGATGGGATTGATTTCTATATTCAGATATTTTTCCGGTGTTGTCAAATATGGTGAAATGAATGCCTCTACACAATCATCCTTCCAAACATCAATATTCCTTTCCATCCTGGTCGCCACTATATTAGTATCATAGGACTTAAAGGCAATGTACAGGTTTTTCTCATCCCACAGCATTTTAGCATGGGACAATTCACTATCTTCAGGATTCCGGGTAGGATAAATTAAGAATGGCCCGACAAGTTGTGCATTTTGCCAGTCCGGTTCATCCAGGTTACCATCGATAATTATTGTGCCGGAAGCATGACGTACTACGACAGGATCAGATGCTTCCTGTGCTTCAACCAGTAAGTTGAAATTAAGTGTGATAAAAATTAAACTTGCAATTAAAATCCGTTTCATAAGAACCTCCTGTTTTCTTAATTTAGTTATTTTAAGTTTAGATTAGGAACCGGCTTAACGATTTCCAATAGCTGTGTTGCGCTGACTTTTATCGCCGCATCGGCTGCGTCAGCAATCGCCACGGCTTCGATCATCTGGTTTACAGGCCCTTGCGATTTGCCCGTCTCAACCATCTTTTTAATCAATCGTAAAATCTCTGCCGATCCCCGGGGAAATTCCCAGTCTCCAATGCCTTGGTTATAAATCACACCTCTGCCTCCGGGACCAAAGGCACTGAGGTACATGCTGCAGTGCCAGCCACGGCCAGTGTCGCAGTTGATCATGACACCATGCAATGGACGGTTTGGTTGCCCCCCCCAGTCAAGATGGATGCTTGTGTGGTTCGGTCCGGTCAGGGCCCGGACAGACTCGACATCCGAACCGAAAACCGTTAACGCAATACAGATTGTGTGAATCATGGCTGCACGGTTAGTGCCGAGGCCCTGGATCGTACCGAAACGTGCTCCACCAATTTCCTCAAGGCGGCGAGCAAATAGTCTGGTTTCCGGTACGGTTTGGAGAATGGAAAGAGACATAATGGGAGCATCGTATTCCTTCGAAAGTTTGAGCATAGCCAAAACATCTGTCAAAGAGTGGGCAAAAGGCTTGTCTACAAATGTGGGAATCCCTTTTTTCAATCCGGGAGTGGCGAGTTTCAAGTGATCGTGACCATCTCCATTGCAATCAGCGATGAATACTAAATCAACGTCATCACTAACCTGTTCAAAAGATTCACAAACCTCTGGAGAACTGTTGAGAATTTTAGCTGCAGCCTCTGCTGCACCGCGATCTTTGTCCCAAAGTTTTACGATTTCAAAACCTTCTACAAAAGGTGCGGTCATACGTGTGGGATCGGGATAATATGTGTACAAGTAGTAATGAATGCCGCCATGCATCCATGTATATGG
>JADFUQ010000215.1 GCA_015222065.1 Bacteroidota bacterium | reverse complement strand
ATCCATGCACTACTGACTTTTGAGAATTGTTTTAACTTATTTTCGATCTTTTTAATGATTTTATCCCTGTCCAGTGTCTTAAACGCTTTATATTCAATTCTTTCCTCTGCAACTTTTAATGCTTCTTTTGCATAATTTTCATCTTGCACCTCATATAATATCCGGTCGCTTAAATAAACAATCAGCATTTTTTTCTCATCTTCTCCAAAGTACTTTGCCAATTTAACAACCTGTTCTTTATTGGCTTTTCGTTTACCTCTCTCAATTTTACTTAATACCGCCTGGTCAACATCAAGATAAGCAGCAACCTTTCGCAACGGTTCTCCTTTATTTTCACGTAACCTTCGTATGAGTTCTCCAATACTTTCCATGTTTGAAATAAAATGTTTTGACAAAAATCGTCAAAATACATTTTTTCTCCAAATTTTCAGTCGATTATTTGCCAGCTACTTATCAACATCCAGATTCAAAGTGCCCCCAAGGAGTATCCACCGGCCTGGCATCCTGATATTACCCAGATCAAAATATTGAGTGTTAAAAAGGTTCGAAGCTTCGACAAATATTGTAAATGTCTCTTTATTCAAAAAAAACCTGCTATTTACCAGCAGGAGAGCCTTATAGAGCTTTTCCTTTCCTGTTGTAAAATCGGTATAGGTGCCTGCCCTGTCCTGAAATGTCATCTTCCAGCTAGCTCTTAAATCTTTATAAATGTTATGTTCTATTTCAATATTTAACTTATGTTTCAGGTAATCCAGAACATAAGCCGATATGTATTCACCGCTTTGTTTTTCAGTTTCAAGAAAAGAATAACTTAATCTTAAATATTTTAAAGGAAAAGATTTATCAATCAATTTATTTACATCAATGTAGCCCGCGATTTCAAAACCACGGGTTATAATTTGTGTAATGTTTTTGCTTTCCCATTTTAATGAATCAGGCATTCTGACCCAATCAATCATATCTTTCCCATTTCTTCTGAAAAAAGATAAATGTCCGTTTAAAAATTGATTTTGGTATTTGGTCCCCAGTTCGTATGTAATTACTTTTTCTGGCTTTAAATTTTTGTTTCCCACGTTGGTGGGACCGATATAATATAAATCAGTAAAAGTTGGAATTCTGAGTGACTGGTTTACTGAACCATATATCCTGATATCCGGAGTAATTTTATAACCAATGTCAGCTCCTGAATACATTTTCCAGTCAAAATCAGTATTCCGGTTCGCTAAAATTCCGGCTGATGCTGAAAATTTTTCAATAATTAAATTTTGTTCCAGAAACAGTGATATATTTTCCCTTGATTTTCGCTTTGTGAAAAAACCTGCAGGTTCACCGGGTACATCAAGTGTATCCCCCATGGGTTCTCCCAAAACATTACTCAGGATATTTTCAGACCGGAAATCCAAACCAACTGCAGTTTTGCCCAGGTTGGTATTAAAAATAGAATTTACTTCTGCACCGTATGTATCGGTTAAATGATAATTATGACCGGTATACCATACTGCCGGGTTATCCCTGAATAGTTCAAAACGGTCCTGATGCCTTCTCCAGTAAATCAAAGGGCTGATCTTAATTTTATTACCGGTTGTCAGCTTTATACTTGCCAGGGTTGTTTTTGTATGTTCATATTGGTTCGGATACTTTGGAGTATAAAAACTATTTGCACCAAACCCCTTGTTCTGATAACCAGCCTGAATATCCAGGCTCGTATGAGATGAAGTAACTGATCCGTGATAGAAAAAATTAGTAATCCCGAAATCGGTATTTTCGATATATCCGTTTGATCCGGATTTTCCAATTGAAACGAAGTTACTCACTTCCCCCAGCCGGAGCGATCCTGACAGGTTGGTTTTATAATATCCATGCTCACCCCCTGTTAAAACTAAATTCACGTTGTTTGATTCCTTTGGTTTTGTTATTATGTTTATGGCTCCACTAAATGCGTTCGGACCAAATACCCTTGAGCCTGGCCCTTCCAGTATTTCAATTCTCTCAATACTGTTTATATCAATAGGAATATTTAAATTATGATGCCCGGTCTGCGGGTCATTAATTTTTATTCCATTTAAAAGTATCAGGATTTGTTCAAAGCTTCCACCCCTGATACATAAATCAGCCTGTACACCAAAATTACCCCTTTGCCGAACATCAACGTTAACTGCATACTCCAGAATTTCCTGTAAGCTTTGAACAGGAGCATTCCTGATTTGATCTTTCCTGATAACGGTTACCACACGGTTCAATTCAGAATGGATTGAAGGGCTTCGTTGTCCACTAACCACTATCTCCCTTATTTCAACCGTATCAATTTGTCCGTTGATCCACATGGAGTGAACAAAAAAGCCAAAAAAAATAATTATTTTTATATACCTGATCATTTTTAATACTACCCATAATTGAAGTGCAAAAGTATAGAAAAAAGTCTTTAACTCTTCCGGTAAATAAAATTCATGTAACTTATCTGTATACTGAGAGGAAAAGAAAAAGAATGATGTGAAATAAATTGAAGATTTATTGCATAGCAATATTGCACAAGGTAAATTTGGGAAGCTATATTATTAACCCAAAAAACATGTATAAATGAAACGATCAGTACATATAATATTTTGGTTTTTATTATTATTATTTGCCTCTTATTCCTTTGCCCAGGTAAAGCTTCCTGAAGAAAAGATCCTTTTCAGGGGTTTTTCTGAAAAGATTTCAGGTACCGATTTCAGTTATCACTCATCTATACCGGGTGTAAATGAAAGTATGCTGGTCAGAGCGTTAAACGGCAAACAATCAATGCTATGGAAAACTGATGTGATTCCTGAAGATTATCGCGAAAAAGAAGCTGTATTTGTATGGTTGGCAGGAATGGGTTGTAGTATGGGAAACGTTAAGATGACTATGGAGATCAATGATAAACATAAACTTCTTTTTTATACTACAAGAAAGGAAAAATGGGAAGTGTCGGAAAAGAATGGAATTTTTTTATCATATGTAAATAACATGACTGACGGAGTTGGTGACAATTTTGGTTTTATGTTTCTTAAGATACCATTTAAATTTTTATCTCCGGGAAAACCGGTTAAGTTGAAGGTTATGGGCAGTTCTTCAAACAGCCGTGCCTGGTATATGACCTTTAAGTCAGAATTACAGTCGGGTATAGAGGTAAATCCCTATCCTGCAGTGTTGAAGAATGGGAATGAAAGAACCCAGGTATTAGGGGTTAATGTGTACTATTTTGGTCCTTCAGTTAAAGGAAAACTGTTTGTAAATGGGAAATTGGATAGAAATATTGATCTCGATTTCGGACACCGGTTTTATCGTATAAGTATCCCCACAGTTGAGGTATCAAAAGAGGTAAGTATTCGTATTGAGAGCAGTCGGTTCAGTGCCGGGAAAACAGTTACAATTGAACCGGTGCGACCATGGAGAATTAATTTTGTGCAACATACACATACTGATATTGGATATACACGACCCCAGACTGAAATCCTGCCTGAGCATCTGCGATTTATTGATTATGCACTGGATTATTGTGACAAAACAGATGATTATCCCGATGCGGCAAAATTCCGGTGGACATGTGAAGCATCATGGGCGGTAGATGAATATCTGAAATGCAGACCGCATGAGCAGATAGAGCGATTGAAAAAACGTGTGAATGAAGGCAGGATTGAGATTACAGGAATGTACTTTAATTTTGATGAACT
Source organism: Bacteroidota bacterium (assembly GCA_015222065.1). GTDB lineage: Bacteria > Bacteroidota > Bacteroidia > Bacteroidales > VadinHA17 > JADFUQ01. Next base: position 3,619 of record JADFUQ010000215.1, on the reverse strand, counting down.
GCCTGACGAACAAGTGCTTGCTGCCTCTCTTGTACCTATCAAAAGGATCCGTGAAGCAGGATTACCAGTAACAACGGCTATGCAGAATGATGTGAATGGTATCGGTTGGTGTTTAAACGATTTCTTTTACGGAGTAGGCATTAAATATCTGAACATGGGAACACATGGTCACCGTGCTCTGATAGCTTTTGATAAGCCTACTGCTTTTTGGTGGGAATCACCTTCAGGAAATAAAATATTGACTTACCGTGCTGAACATTATATGACAGGGAATACGGTTTTTGGTATTCATACCGGGGATTTTAATAATTTCGAGGATAAGTTATTAACTTACCTTGCTAACCTTGGCGATAAAGGATACCCTTACAATATTACTGCAATCCAATATTCAGGTTACCTTACAGATAATTCACCTCCCTCAACTCTTGCAAGTGATATGATAAAGAAATGGAATGAGGTGTATGAATGGCCAAAGCTGAGGACGGCTGTTGTTAGTGAATTTTTTAAGGAGATCGAAGAAAAATATGCAGATGACCTGCCTGTTTACCGGGCTGCATGGCCTGATTGGTGGACGGATGGGTTTGGCTCAGGTGCTCGCGAGGTGGCAGCTACACGTCAGGCTCATGTTGATTTGATCGCGAATCAGGGTGGTATGTCTATGGCAGTAATTATGAATGCAGGAATACCTGATGAGTTTAATCAACGGGTAGATGAAGCAAATAAAGCATTACTGTTCTATGGAGAGCATACATTTGGCTCATCCGAAAGTGTCAGGAATCCTTACGGGGAAAGTACCATGGAGCAGCGACGACTGAAAGAATCATATGCCTGGGAAGCATTTAAGCGGTCGCGTATGGTAGGAGAAGAAGCGATGGGATGCCTGCAAAGTAAGCTTCATAAAACCGATGTCCCATCATTGACAGTATTTAATACTTTGAACTGGAGAAGGAGTGGGCTGGCTACAGTGTATATTGATCACCAGGTTTTACCGAAAGACAGGAAATTCCGTTTTGTTGACCAGGAGGGTAATGAAGCACCTGCCCAGGCATTCAGTCACCGCAGCGATGGAACACAATGGGGTATTTGGGTGAAAGATGTTCCGCCTTTTGGATATAAAACATACCGCCTTGAATTAAGTGAAGGATATATCGAACCGGTTGAGGTTGAGCAGTCGGAAAATGCTGTATTTGAAAATGAGTGGTACCGTATCCGGGTAGATAGCAGGTTAGGTGCTGTTACCAGTCTTTATGATAAGAGAAATGATACAGAGCTTGTGGACGGGAATGCGAAATGGAAACTGGGAGCTTTTATTTATGAGCGCCTGGGAAACCGAAATCAGATGGAGGCTTTTACCATGAATGATTACAAGCGATTTCCGCTTGATACCGTTTATTTAGATGCTGTAACTCACGGACCTGTTTATGATGCTGTTCGTTTTGCCGGGGAGATAGAGTATTGTTCATACAGCCCCGGGGGATTTGTTGCAGAGATAAGGTTATATCATACCAGTCCGTTAATTGGAATGGAATACACACTGTTGAAGAAGCCGGTTACTGATCCGGAAGCGGTGTACATTGCATTCCCGTTTCAGCTGGATGATGGAAAGATTTTTTGTGAAGTGGCAGGTGGAGTGATGGAAGCAGGAGTTGACCAGATCCCCGGATCGGCTAACGACTGGAATACTGTTCAGAATTTCGTTACGGTCCGCAATAGCAAGATGCAGATCATTTTGGGAAGCCATGAAACTCCGTTGATGCAATTTGGGGGTATAAATACAGGGAGGTATGATGCTGATGCAGTTCCTGAAACAACCCATATTTTCTCCTGGCCCATGAACAATTACTGGACAACCAATTTTAATGCCGATCAGCATGGATCATTTAGCTGGAGTTATTTTCTTACTACAACAGATAATACAGGAATAGAAAATGCAACCCGCACCGGATGGAGTAACAGGATACCTTTTTTATGCCGTGTACTACCGGCAGGGGAAGAAAAAACTCCTTTGCAGGAAACTTCAGTTCTGAAATTTTCTTCCGGGAATCTGTTGCTGGTGAATGCCAGACCAGGTGAATTGAAAAATTCGGTTGTGCTTCAAATACGCGAAGTGGCAGGAAAAAACACTACCCTGGAGATTGAATCACCCTATCTGAAAAATGGAAAACTGATGCTTCAGGAAGTTGATGCCACCGGTCGGGCAATATCTAAGAAATCTATTAATTTGGAAATAAAACCTTTTAGGTCAGCGTTTATAAAAGTGTTTATTGAATCAAGATTTTAGAAAGTGTTGAAAATTTCTTAATAAGTTCACGATACATCTGCCGGGAGTAACCATTCATGTAACCGGATTTTTAATATCTTCGGATTTTTAATCCATTGTTAATTGCCAAATCAAGGATCAGATGACGAAAAGTTTTATCCATGAGGATATCAGGACCTATATCCTTAAATCAGTAAATGAAGAAAAAATAGAATCTGCCGGTGATATTTTCTGGAAGAATTTGAATAATGCCGGAACGGAAATATGGCTTGATACAGGCGATATGGAATTAGCTTCCGGTTTGTGGACAAAAGAGATGTCTGCACTTACTACCAATAATACATTGCTGAATAAAGAGATACAGAAAGGGATCTATGATAATCTGATCCCTGGGCTTCGGGAATTGGTTAAGGATTTTTCTCCTGATGAACAGGTTATAGAAATTGCATTTATCCTGAATGCCTATCATGGCTTACGTTTGGTGAAGAAGTTTGGAGGACTGGTAAGCGTTGAGTTACATACTGATACAGCAGATGATATTGATGCTATTGTAGAGTTTGGCAAGCGTTATTATGATATCTGTCCGGATCATTTCCTGGTGAAAGTGCCATTTACGGCAACCGGTTTGCTCGGGGCAAGAAAACTTGGAGAAGCAGGAGTGAGGGTGAATTTTACCCTTGAATTCAGTGCCAGGTTTAATGTATTGGTATCTTTGATAGCCAGATCATCATATTGTAATGTATTTATGGGCAGGATAGCTGCCTACATGATTGATAATGAGCTTGGAGACGGTAAATGGGTAGGGGAGAAGGCTGTTATTTCATCTCAGAGATGGATAAATAAACTGGCCGCTGAAGATCAGGTAAAGACAAAACTTATAGTTGCCAGTCTTCGTGAAGCTGAACAACTTAAATCATTGGCAGGAGTGAATGTATATACTATTCCTCCTGCAGTGGCTAAAGATGGTAGAAATACGCTGGATGGCTTATTTGATTCGCAGGTTAATACTGATTATAAGGCTGAATTTAATAATGATAGTAAAAAAGAATTCAGGCTGGATACCATTTGGGAAGTGAAAGATAAAGAACTTAAGTTTGCCAGGTATATGGATAAAAATGTTCCGGCAACAGGTGAGGAACTTACTACGCTTGCAAGAAATATGGGTTGCGGTGATATTTTTCCCGAGTTTACTCAAGATGAATTGAAATGGATAACAGAAGATGGAAAGATACCGAAACATTCAAGGTGGGCAGACAGGATAGCTAAAGGAGAACTTGCTGTTGATACTCTGCTAAGCCTTGCAGGACTTGCCACCTTTGCTTTGGATCAGGAAAAACTTGATCAGCGTATCAAATCGCT